>JBCDKH010000168.1 GCA_038746835.1 Planctomycetota bacterium
AGCAACACCGACCTCGACCGCGTCTTCTACGCGTTCGACAACGCAGGCTTCGCCACGACGACCGTTGATGCGCCCGTCTATGACGTTGCGATGCAGGTCTTCCAGACCAGCAACGAGAGTCTCATCGGCCTCGACAGTGAAAACCGCGAGCGCGACAACGTGAGCGAGAACGACCCGTCAGTCAGCTGGAACGCTGCCATTCAGACTGAGTACCGGACCACCGTCTTTGCTGAAGAAGACATCGACGGCATCTCGGCCGCTGACAACGACGCCAACATCACGATCAACGGCCCGAGCGCGTTTGTGCAGACGTTGTCCTTCAACGCAAGTGGAGTGGGATCGCTCGGCGCGAGCATCGGTGCGAACGATGCGGACTACTTCCAATTCACCGTGCCAGCGACCTACGCCGGCGGACAGGTGACGTTCACCGCCGATCCCACGACTGCGGGGCTCAATCCGGTCCTTTCGCTTTACGATGCATCGGGCAATCTCGTGCAGCGCGTCGATGCCGGGTCGACGGATGTGACCGAGACCCTGACGCGGTCCAATCTCGACCGGAACGCAAGCTACGTGCTGCGTGTTGGCCCTGCCAACGGTGCGTCGACTGGCTCGTTCACGGTGTCAGCAGATTTCGACCTGAGACTGCCCACGTCGTCGACCACCAGCGAAAACGCAGTCATCGTGCCGTTTGGCCCGACCGGCAGCAGCCCGGACGTGCAGGGTGGTAGTGCCTTCATCAACTCGTCGGGGGACGTTGACTACTTCTTCTTCGGCCGAGATGTCCCGCTGGGCGATCTGTTCACTATTGACGTCATCGACACCGTCTCTGGCCAGGATCCCGTCGCCGCGGTCTACAACGCCGACACCGGCGCGCTCATCGACTTCGACGACGACGACGGAGTCGGCAACGACGCACGGATCATCTTCACGCCTCTCGCCGGACAGCGCTACATCCTCGCCGTCGCAGACGCCGGCACCGCGACGGGCGATCTGATCGTCAACGTCGACTATGGCACCGGCACCTTCGACGGGCAGATCATCTCGCTCAACTCGTCGGGCGATGGCACCCTCCCGCTCGGCTTGGGCGTCGCTCCCGGTGGCGAGACGTTCATGTACCGCGCGACCGCTCCGGCCAACGCCGACGGAAACGCCACGTTCAGCGTCTCGCCCGATGCCGGTGACAACGCCGAGATATACGTCTTCGACGACACCGGAACGCTCCTTGGCAGCTCGCGATTCGGCGGAGCCGGCGTGACCGAAACCGTCTCGCTCAGCAGCATCGTTCCGGGTGACGAGTACTTCCTCACCATCCTTCCACAGAACTACGACCCCGCCGTCAGCAACGGCAACCTCGGCGGCACCGTCAGCGTGAGCTTCGACCTCGTCACCGCTCCACCGACACCGCCCACGCCCGATCTCCAGGGCGGTAGCGACACCGGCATCAGTTCGACCGACAACATCACCCTCGATCGCACCCCGCAGTTCGTCGGCGCACTCGGCTCTGTCTTCGCCGGCAACACGATCCGAATCTTCCGCGAGGGCACCTTCGTCGGGTCTGGAACCGTCAGCCCGATCGGCATCTACTCCGTCACGCTGCCACAGCAGCCACAGGGCACCTTCGACTACACCGCCACCGCGTCAGTCACGCCTTCCGGCCCGCAAAGCCCCGCGTCGCCGCCGATCGAGGTCACGATCGACGCGACTGCTCCGGAGCTGGTGTTCTTCGACTTCCTCTTCGACAACGGGCCGCAAGACCAACGCTTTTTCGTTGACTTCAACGAGTCGACCAACGGCCTGGCCGTGACCGACCCGATCGTCCGCAACACGACCACCAACACCAACCTCCCCTCCAGCGACTTCGACCTCATCCCTGGAGCGTTCAACAACGACCTCATTTACAACCCGACCAGCGGCAACGACTTCGTCCCCGACGGCAACTACACCTTCCACCTCAACGCCGGCCTCGTCACCGACGTCGCGGGCAACGGGAACAACACGATCACCCGCGAGTTCTTCTTCCTCTCCGGCGACGCCAACCGCGACCGGACGGTCGACCTGGCCGACTTTGGCATCCTGCGTGCCAACTTCGGTACCAGCAGCCCGACTCGCTTCAGCGAGGGCGACTTCAACTACGACGGCACCGTCGACCTCGCCGACTTCGGCATCCTCCGCGCAAGCTTCGGCACCACCCTCGTCGACCCCAACGCCATTTCGCTCTTCGACGACGAGTAACTCGGCCACCGTCACCGCTGGCTGAACCGCGAAGACGCGAAGAGTCGAGGAGCCGCGAAGGGAACAGAGCGCTCCGGGACTCTGGTTCTGAACCGTTCTCTTTCCCCTTCGCGTCTCTCTTCGCGACTTCGCGTCTTTGCGATCTCTGAATGACCGCTCACGCCGCCAGCTTCGGCAGGGCGGGCTCCTCCAGCATCGTCAGCGAGTCGGCCTCGGGCAAGGCCCGCGACGCGTCGTACTTGCCGTCGAGTGCCAGCGTCAGGTCCGGGCGTCGGTTGAGCTCTTCGAGGTAGCGATCGCGCAGCTCCCGGTTCAGCCTGAGAAACGCCGGCTTCACCTTCAGCTTCGGCCTGGCCGGCGCTTCCGGTGCCACGACATCCTTGTCGTGTCCGGCCGGCTGCGAACTCGGCACCAGCGTCTTGCCATCCGACACGTCTACCCACTGAAACTTCCCCTTGACAAACACCCGCATGCGTTCCGGCTCCGCCTTCGGCGTCGCCTTGGCCTTCCGCTTCGGCTTCGCCGCCGGCAGGGCCTTCACCTCGTTCCCGTTCTCGTCCACCATCGGCACCTCCATCGGCCGAACCTCGCTCCAATGCGTCCCCGGCGGAATCGGAAACGCCAACCGATCCGCCCGCAGCGCCCCACCCGTGGTCTGAAACGGATACCAGTAATGCGTGTGGCTGTCCCCGCTCGTGATCCGCTTCTGCCAAAAGATGTGGACGCGGGGAGAAGCCGGAAAGCTTGAAGGAGGAAGCTTGAAGCCAGAAGCCTCAGAGTCTGGACCTTCAAGCTTCAAGCTTCTCTCTTCAAGCTTTCTGCCCTTCCCTCCCGCCCGGTACGCCAACGGCACAAACCCCATCGCCTCCCAGAACCGGTTGGCCGCAAGGTCCTGCGCACACCAGCAGCAGTACAGCCGACACCCATACGCACTCCGCTCGAACGCCGCCTGCAGCAGGGCCGCCCCGACGTACCCGCGCTGCACATCGCTCCGCACGTTGAGCTGAAACACCACGCCCAGCTCGTCCCGCTTGAGGTAGCGGTCCCGATGAATGATGTACCCGAGGGGCGTGGACGCAGACGACGGAAAGCTTGAAGATGGAAGCTTGAAGCTTGAAGACTCGGAATCGACACCACTCTGGTCCTTCAAGCTTTTGGCTTCCTGCTTCAAGCTTTCTGCAATCAGCACCCCTCCCGCTTCGATGTGGTCGACGAACTGCTGATAGCGAAAGAACCCGACCGCGTGCCGCTGCTCTTTCTGCAGGGCATCCATGAACGGAATGTCCTCCAGCGCGCCCTGGCGGAACGACAACGCACACGACGGTGGCGGAACGGGAAGCATGACAATCTCGGGAAAAGAGACCAGAAACGGAGATCGCGAAGCCGCAAAGATGCGAAGAGGGACGCGAAGCAGAGACAATGAGGAGTCATGAAACCGTGGCACGAACTTCAGTTCGTGTCTGCACGAACAACACACGAACTGAAGTTCGTGCCGCGGATGGGGTTGGGTGGGGAAAATGAGAGATCGCGAAGCAGAGAGCTGTTAGCGGTTAGCTGTTAGGGCCTAGGCCAGAGATGGATGCGTTCCCCTCTGACCTAGGCCCTAGTCGCTAACAGCTAGTCGCTACTCCGCCTCACGCCGCGATCTTCATGTCCGGCGACTCGTCGTCGCTGCGCAGCTCGTCGAGCGTCTGGGCCTGCCCGCCGATGCCGGGGAGACGCAGGCTCATCGGCACCGAGAAGGGACTCGTCTGGCGGTACGAACCCGACCAGTAGCAGCTGAACCAGACCGTCTCCTCGCTGACCAGGTCCGGCCAGTAGCAGTCGACGTCGGTTCGGCCCGAGATCGTGTACGTCGGCCAGCTCATCACGTCTTCCGGCGGCGTCGTGCCGCGGTAGACGAGGATGACCAGGTCGCGGGCACCGAAGGGCTTGCCGCGACGGTCCTGGCTTCTGGCACCGCGTGCCGAGACGCGGGCGGTGTTCGGCCCGGTCATGGCGACGGTGACGACTGGCGCGATGCCGGGGACCACGCGCTCGCTGGGCGTGTCGTCGGTGACGCGCACGCCGACCTCGCGCTTCATGGCGTCGGTGACGCCGTTGGCCGTGCGGATGATCGCGACGATCGGCCGAGCGACGGCTTTGAAGTCGTCGAGCGTGTCACGGAACCGCTGGACCGTGATGCTGCTTCGGGTTTCGTTGGCGGTGGCCGCGTTGTACGCGTTTTCCAGTGCAGCCGACGAGGTGTCGAGTGCAGCCGTCTGCTCGGCGCTCAGGCCGTACGTGGGGCCGCGGTCGGACACTACGTTGCTGATGTTGCGTGCCCAGGTGACCCAATCGGCATTGGTCCTGGGCGGGTAGGTGATCTCGCTCATCTGCGAGTCCTTTCGTCAGGCCGTCGGCCCTGTCGAGGCGTCGTGATAACGCTCCGATCAAGCCCGACGACGTTGGTCGAGAAGGGCGGCATCGCACCGTGTCGACTTTCGACCCGGCTTGCCGTCCGCCCCATGCATCGGCTGGCGCTCGACCGTTGAAAACCCGTTCACGACGACAAAAATCGTCGCCTCTGCCCGTCTGATAGAACGCCCCTTGTCACACCTGCGATCACCGCGATTCCAGGACGTATCGCCACAGCCGCGTTATCGACCCGCACCCGAGCCATCATGTTTCACCCGCCAGTGTCGCCGTCTCCCGATGACCGGGCGGTTTCACCGCAAAAATCGTCCAATAAAGGGAGCAAATCCGGTCCCGCCACGTAGATACCAGTTCCTGCCACACGGGTACGAACGGCTGCGACGCATGCATGAAGCTGCACGAAGCACCTCCCCACCTCCGCCGCGCACGCATCCGCGCACGACACCTGCATAAAACTGGCCGCGACGCACGTGTCCTAATCTGCTGCGTGTGCACTTGCGCATGCAAGCTATGCGAGACAAAGCAACACGCACATCTCAGCGTCCGCCTTGAGTGTCGTCGCCGATTTCGCCGCACTTCCAAGGCCGACCCCTCTTCAGGGGTGACGCTTTGACGCATCGGTCAGCTCTTGTGTGTCCAGAAGCCGCTGGTACTGTGGCAAGGTCATGGGGCCTTTCACCTCTCGCCGTGCATTGAAACGCGTCTTGTCCGTGGCCCTCGTTCGATGACGGAGAGGCTGGAGCCACGTCGGCTCTTGACCTTCGCGGTCGACTCGGCCGTGTTCGACGTGAGCGGCGCGGAGCACGCGTTCGAGATCGAGTTGTCGGCAGACCTGGACCAAACGACGCTGGACGATGGCGATGTGATGGTCGAGAACCTGTCGACCCGGCTGTACGCCGACGAGACGCTGACCGGGATGCACGGGTGGGGGCTGACGTACGACAATGCGACGAAGACGATCCGCATCGATCCCGGTGAAGCCAACGCGTGGGCGGATGGTTATCTGCCGGATGGCAACTATGAAGTGACGCTGTGGGCCGATGGGTTGTCGGACACGACGGGCAACACGCTGACGAAGCCCGACGGCACGCCGTTGCACAACGGCGTCGATCCGCAGGGGGCTCCGGCGTACCGGGCGAACGCGACCACGCACGCGGACTTCTTCTTCCTCAACGGCGACTTCAACCGAGACCGCGTCGTCGACCTGGCCGATTTCGGCATTCACCGCGCTCACTTCTTAACCGGCACGACCTTCGCCCAGAGTGACGCCAACGGCGACGGCATGGTCGATCTGGCGGACTTCGGCATCATGCGTGACGCTTTCGGGACCAACCTTGACCTTCCGCCGACCGCCGCTGGCGAGGTCGTGGCGGATCAGGCGACCAGCAGCACGGTCGAGGTCTCCTGGCAAGTCCCCGCCGACCCGGCAAGCTACGACGGCTTCCGCATCTACCGCGCCGAAGGGACGCCGGACGGTTTCCAGCTGATCGCCGAGGTCTTCCCGACGGCCGGCGACATCAACGACGGCATCACCGGCTGGCAGGACACGGGCCTCGTCGACGGCACCCGCTACCACTACGACGTCCGGGCGTTCACCCACGCTGCCGGCGACAGCCCCCGCACCGACGACGCCGCGGCGTGGACGACGCTGCTGCCGCCTGAGGATGTTGTGGCCACGTTCCTGAGCGAAGGAGACGTGCTCGTCTCCTGGGACCTCGGCGGCTACACCCAGTCGGACTTCTTCGTCGAGTACAGCACGGACGGCGGGGCCAACTGGAGCCCTGCCGGGACAGTCGACGGTTGGCAGTCGTACCTCGTGATCGACGACTCCTCGGGCGTACCGGGCACGAAAGCCCAGCGGGCCGACTACCAGTATCGCGTTCGCGGGCAGCTCTTCGACGCCGCCGGCGTCCTCGTGCTGGAGACCTCGCCGTCGCTCGGAGTGGAGCCGGAGTTGGAATCCCCTACGGCTCTGTCAGCGACTTCACCAGAGCCGGGGCTGTTGGAACTGGCGTGGTCAAATGACGCGTACGTCCAGACACTGCACCGCGTCGAGGTGAGCAGCGACGGGGGCGCACCTTGGCTCGCCGTCGCCGACCGGTGGGGCGAGCAAGTCGCCAGCGGATTCGACGATGAATTTGTCATCGCCGGCACGCCGGACGGGTTCGGCGGTGTGGTTGAACTGGCCGACAATGCGGTTTACGACCTGCGGGTCCGTTCGGAGTTAGCGCTTATCGGCTACGGCGGATTTGTCTTCGACGTCGTCGAGACCTCCGAGTGGGTGGAGCTGGGGGCGGGGGTGGGCGGAAGCTACGTGCCGGTCCTAGCCCCGTCTGGGGTCAATGCGATTGCCGAGTCGGCGACGTCCATCCGCGTTGAATGGAGCGACGAGAGCAGCGGCGAAAGCGGCTACGCCGTCGAGCGACGTCCGGAGAATGACGTGAACGGATGGGTCGCCGTAGGCACTGTTGGGCCTGATGCGCAGTCGTTCGTCGACACCTCGATTACGTCGGTTGACGACGTCTTCGTCTATCGAGTTCGTGCAACGGCTACACCGCCCTTCGCGGCCGACGGCAGCTTCGACAGCCTCCCCGTCGATGATCGCAACAGCGTTTCGACGAGTGAGACGGAAGGCGAACACATCGGCTACGGAAGTTGGAGCGGGTTCGTCGGCGACGAATCATCCGTTGAAGTGAAGGTGCTTGAGATGAACAGTCCGCATGGTTACATAGTTGTTCGGGGGATGATGGATACGTTAACTTTCCCATACGAGGAACTTTCTTCGACCGCATCGGCTCAAGAGCGGCAAGAGCTCGAGAGTTATGCCGAGGGACTGGTCGGGCTACAGTCATGGTCCAAAATGACTTTGAATGGTAATGAAGCATTTACTACGACTACCACTGTCGAATCGATTTTGACTGAAGCAATGTCTGACGGCACCTATCGAGTGTCCCTCACGCTTGTCGATTCGATCGAGTCCGACGTCGCATACTCAGTGGTTAGCGGGGATACGTATAGCTTCTCAGTGCCGAGCCAAGACGCTTCAGCGACTGCGATAGCCGCATCCGGCGGATCGCTCCTAGCGGCTGTTAAGGACGATCCCGAATTCCGATTCGCTTCGAGCAGTTTTGCAATTCTTACGGATGTTTATCCAGTCGACGCCACTGTGAATCTATCCATAAACGGGTTCGATGAGCTTGCCGAAGAACGCTGGGGCGGCTTGATCCCGCTCAACTGGGACAATGACAACGGGAGCGATGTCACGGAAAACTGGTCGTCGAAGAAAGACTTCGAGGTGTCAAGCGGTGAGGCGTACACGAAGATCAACCCGAACGATCCAGATGAGAAACCAGAGCTTCGGGAGGATGACCTACGACCACTTGGCGTCTCGGTCGGCGGACTCCCTGGCAAGGACGAAAACGCTGATTTCATTGACAACGTCCAAGTAACGATCGGTGGAGGCGGCAAGATTCGTGCCTATTTCGACCAGCACAAGACGAAGCCATTCGGGGGAGGCAAGTTCTCGACCGAGGAGCACGGCAGCA
>JBCDKH010000169.1 GCA_038746835.1 Planctomycetota bacterium
CGCGGGGCAACACCGGCGACGGCGAAGGAGCAAGTTCTGGTGCGGCGGTCTGCGTCATGCGTCAGGAGCAGCAATCCTTGGCACCTGGCCGAGTCGCGGTGCGGACTAAGTTCGGCAACAACACGCCACCGATCACGTGGACGACACCGTTGGTAGCCGCGACGTCGGCCGCGATGACCTTGTTGCCGTTGATGCGGATGTCGCTGCCGTGACGGGTGACTTCGAGCGTCTTGCCCGCGAGCGTCTTGACCTTCGTCGTTCCGGCCGGGATCGCGTCGGACGTGATCGTGCCTGCGACGACGTGGTAGGTCAGGATGGTCTTGAGCGTCGGACGACCGTCTTCGCCGAGAAGCGTGCTGACGGTGCCGTCGGGCAACTTGCCGAAGGCCTCATCGGTCGGGGCAAAGACGGTGAACTCACCGCTCGACAGGGCAGCGTCCAGGTCGGCGGCCGCGACCAGCGTGGCGAGCGTCTTAAGCGACGGCGACTCCGTGGTCAGAGCCAGCTCGAAGATGCTCGGACGCTCTTCCTCGTGATGCGAGATGAAGACCGAGTTGTTGCTGTTCGAGGCCGTGTTGCCGTAACCGCAACCACCGGCGTTGGCGGTGCCAGCAAGGGCGGCGATGGCGGCGGAAGCAAGGCTGATGGGGAGGAGGTGGGACATGACGATCTCCGGCGGGAGTGAGTGGTTTGTTGGCTGACACGTTGTCTTGCCGAACACCGGAAGATCGCGACGGATGCGGAAGTGGACGCAGAAAAATCCCGCAGCGATTTTTGAGGTCGCTGCGGGAGTCTGGTTTTCGGATCAGACAGTGCGACCCAAGTCGCACCGCCTCGGGTCTAGCTGCGGCGTCGACGCAGGAGGAGACCTGCGGTACCGGCGAGGGCGAGGCCTGTGGTCGGTTCAGGGATGGCGACCGAGAGCAGGGCAGCGCCGGCGTTGCTGCCGTTCTGCGTCAAGCGAGCCACGAAGATCGCCGTGCCGGTATCGCTCAAGGCGATGTCATTGGGTTCGAAGTCGAACAATCCACCGTCGCGAAGGGCGTAGCCCGGCAGGTCGATGGCATCGCCAGAACGGGCGAGCAGGAGGCTGCCGTTGTAGACCAGGACGTCGTCGTCGGTAGAGGTCTCGCCCATCACGATGTAGTTGCCTAACGAGTCGGCAGCGACGCCGTTGATTTCGACCCACGTCTCGGAGGTGCCAAAAGCACTGTCGCCCTCGACGGCAACAAGTGCGCCGTCCACGACGGCCCACTCGGTGCCATCCTGGTTGGAGCCTCGGGCCCACCACACGCCGGCCTCGTTCATGCCCGCACCGTTGTCGGCCGGCGAGGTGTCACTGACCGGGCTCAAAAAGCTGCTGCCGGGCAACGTCGCGCCCCCGTTGATCACCGTGTTGCCGTCGAGGACGGTCGTCTCGATGGTGTTGCTGGGCGGAAAGCTGACGGCCTGTGTGAGATAGCCCTGCCCGTCGTTGCTGAAATAAGTCGTCTGGCTTGCGAAGACACTCGTCGGGGCTGGCGCACCGGTGGGTTGCTGGCCTTCACTGGCGAAGACGGTCGACTCGAAGACAACGGCCTCGCCGGTCGTGTCGAGGACGACCTGCGCCCCGATTCCGCCAGTCGACGAGATGTACGGCGAACCGATGCTCGTGTCGGCGGCGATCGTCTCGCCACCGAAGCTTGAGCCCGGTGCGAGTGCGGTCGTGAAGCTCATCGTGGTCGGGTCGTAGGTGACAAGGTTGTCACCCTGGCTCGGCAACCCGCCGTTGACACGGCTGTTGGTGACGAAGGCAAAGGCCCCGTCGTTGCGGACGCTCACGCGCCGGTCGAAGGCGTTGCTCAGCAAGCCGGATCCGCCGGCGCCGGGCACCGGTGTGCTCTCGACGAACGACACGCCGGCCGACGGATTGGCCAGCGGAAAGACCACGATCGCGTCGTCGAAGAACGGCGACGCCTCCAGGTCACCCTTGAACCCGACGAAAGTTCCGTCCGGGCTGACATACGGCCGATCGAAGACCGTCCGGCTGGTGGCCGAATCGTTGAAGACCTGCCCTGGAGCGCCCGGCACTTGGCTCGTCGGCAAGCCGGCCTGGCCGGTGAACAGGGTCGTGATCTGGGCAGAAGCAGGAACAGCGGTCATAGCCGCTACGGCGATTGCGATTCTCTTGGACATAATCTCTCTCAGGTCAGCCAGCCCACCGGGCTGGCACCCGAACCTAACGACAACGAGCGTCGATTTGAAGCGAAATCGACAGACGCTGCGTGAGCCGCTCTCGGGACATGCCGACGGTGACTGCTATTCCGCCCGCTTGTAAACGATCTCCATAACCATGAACGGCTCGCCGTAAACAACCTCATACATGCGGGCGGTGTGCTGGTCAGGGGAGTCGAGCGTGATGGTGAGCTTGTACGCCTTGCCCATCTCGCCGCTCATGGGTTCGAACATCTCGCCGACGAAGGTCATCATGGTGCCGTCGAGGCTGATCGAGCCGTACATCTGCGTGATGCCGGTCGACATCGAGTCGACCCAGGACGAGACGAACAGCTTGCGGACGTTGTCGTAGCCGACGGTCGACCGGCCGCTGAACGGCTGGCCCATCATCGCGCCTTCGAAGTACTCTTCGATGAACTTGCCACCCATGATGGGCTTCACCGTGGCCTTGCCTTCGCTGACCATCGGCTCGCCGGACTGGTCCATGAAGACCTGCGACGTGGTGGTCCACTCGCCGACGAATGCGTCGTTCAGGAACTCGTGAGGCAGCCCTGGCTGCGTGGTCTTCATCCAGGCGTCCATCGCGCCGGGCTTCATCATCGTGTCGCGGATCGACTCCGAGATCTTTTTGCCCTTCTCGACCGCCGAATCGGCCAGAGCGGGCGAGGCGACGAGCAACGTGGCGGCGAGGAGGTGTAGCAGCTTCATGCGGCAGATCGTCGCAAACTGGTCGCTGCCTTTCAAGCGCAACAGAAACCCCCGGCCGCGAGTCGCGGCCAGGGCGAGACGGGCACAAACGCCGCGAGCGCCCTCAGGCCTTTGGCTTGCGCTTCTCGAACAGCTTCTTGCCGCCGAACTTCTTCTGGAAGCGATCGACGCGGCCGGCGGTGTCGACGAAGGTCTGCTTGCCGGTGAAGAACGGGTGCGAGGCCGACGAGATGTCGACCTTGACCAGCGGATACTCCTTGCCTTCGAACTCGATCGTCTGGTTGCTCGGCACCGTCGATCGCGTCAGGAAGCGGACGTCGGCACCACTGTCCTGGAAAACGACGGGGCGGTAAACGGGGTGCGTGCTCTTCTTCACGGGACAAACTCCTTGCGGTGCGGGTTCGAAGCGACCCACGTCGCCTCGGATTCCGGGCCTGCAGGCTAGGGAGCGTCAGCCCTGAAGTCGACGCTTGTCGATGCTCATCTCGATCATCCGTCCCAGCACCGGCCAGCGGAGCCGATGCGGATGGCCGACCTCGCACAAGGCGCGCACGCGCTCGTTACCGTCGACCACGGCGTCGTAGGCGACGCGAAGGTAGAAGGGCGAGTCGTCGATCACCTTTGGCTCGGACAGCTGCAGCCGATCGCCGAGCCGAATCGTGCGTGGAAAGGGCAGTCCCGTCTTGCTCCGTCGAGACCAGTCGGCTGCGAGTTCGTCCGCGGGAACGTCCGAAAAGCCGGCATCGGTCGCTTCGAACGCATGCCGCTCGGCCGGCAACGCTCGATCGGCCGGCTCCGCAAGGTGGAAGCTGACGAGCCTGTCGTCGGTGAAAACCCGACCCCAGACCCAGCGTCGCAAGCCCGGGCCGAGCGGGCCGGTGCCGTAGTTGTGGTCGTGATACGCCCGGCCCTGAAATGGCTCGCCCGCAACCGTTCCCTCGACCGCGCAACGCGGGGCGGCGGGAATCCAGCCGTGGTGCTCTCCGGTCATGGCACGCGACAGGAAGATGCGTTCGCGATCAGACGGTTCGTTCGACGTTCCAACCGCGGGCTGTAAGCCCGCGGCTACCTGCAACTGGAGATCGACCGACAGTGTCTCGTCTTCGATTAGCTTCGGACCCTGTGCCGTGAGCTTCCAGGGCGTGCCGGACACCGCCAAGCGGAGTTGGTCGCCATCGCCCGACAGCGTGCAGTCACCGACGCGGACGTGCAGTCGGTTTGTCGCGGCCTCGAAGTCCTTGGGCCGGACTTGCGTCAGAAACTGACGGTGGATGCTGCCGTCGCGGTAGACGACGCAGTACGCGCATGGGAAGTCGGCCGCGATGGCGGGGCGGACCTTCGTCGGCTGGCGACGGAACCGCGCGTCGGCCCGCAAGTAGGCCGGATGGAAGACGTAGCCGTCGAACAGGATCGCCACGACATGCGTCCGCCCGTCGTGCGACTCAGCATCGACGTACCACCACTCGTAACCGCCCGGGGCCGTCACGCGATGGTGGGCGTCCGGGTGGGCCGGACGCGTGAACATTGGCTCGGGATCGGGAAGGGCGACCGCCTGGTCCGTCGACTGCACGGGCAGAACGTAGGACGACGCCGTTACTCCTCGTTGATGCGATGCACGGTGTCGGGCATCACCTCGAGCACACCACGGCTGAACCAGTGGACGTGGCCGCCGAGGTCGTTGGCGCGAATGTGCTCGATGACCTTGACGAGGTCCTCGTCCGGCATGTCCGGGCCTTCACCGACCAGGCGGATGCCGGGGATGAGCGTCGAGAGGTCGCCGTCACCGACGCGGGTCATGGCGTCGATCTGTTCGTCGACGCTGCGAATCGTGGCCGGGCCGTCCATGCGATAGCACTGCGGCAGGAACTCGTCCCACAGCGGCTTGCCGTCGTCGGTCTCCCAGTGCGTCCACTTGGGCCAGTCGCAGGCGTAGTTGTCGAGCGACCAAGGCCACGGCGCGGGGCTGACGCTGATGATGACGTCCGGGTGCTTGGCCCGGATCGTCGCCGCATACCGCTTGGCGTACTCGGTGACCTTGTCCGCACGCCACTGCACCCAGGCCGGGTCGCGCGGGTCGTCCGGCGGCATGGCCCCGTCGTGCTCGCTGGCGTAGAGCTGCTTGGTGTAGTCGTCGTAGCCCATCTCCACGGGCATCGCGATGCGATCGTCGAGCTGAACGCCGTCGACGTCGTAGTTGTCGAGGACTTCGAGCGTCAGGTCGATCAGCAGCTGCTGCGGGCCAGGATGGAGCGGGTTCATCCAGACGAACGGGTTCTGCTCGCCGACGAGCTCGCCGTCCTTAGTCTCCGTGAGCCATCCCTTCTCCCCGGCGACACGTCGAAGTTCGTTGTCCGTGTCCTTGAACGCGGCCATGAAGCCGTACTCGAGCCAGGCGATGAACTTGAGGTCGTTGGCGTGGGCTTCGCGAATCGTCTCGGCCAGCAAGTCACGCTGCAGCTCGGCCGGGGCGTTGTTGATCTTCATCTCCACGCCGACCAGCGCCTTCATCGTTGGGCTGGGCCACTCGGTGTAGCCGTTCTTCCAGCACTCGACGTACACGGTGTTCAGGCCCAGCTCCTTGAGCCGAGCCATGGACGCGGCGGTGTTCTCGGGTGAGGCGATTGCGGTGTTCGCCGTCGTGGTCATCCAAGTACCGCGGACTTCCTCGTGATGGTCGGCCGAGGCGATGCCGGCAGTCAGCAGCGTCGCGGCGAGAAGACAGATCAGGTTCATGAGCGGTTCCTCAGGAGCAGGGCGAGCCCGGCAATGCCGACAAGGCCGGCCGAGGCGGGTTCGGGAATGACGGTGAGCAGCCAGGCGTCGAGCAGCGCGGTGCTCTGCCCGCCGAAGCCGAACTCGGTTCGCAGGATGCCGAAGTCACCCAGGTCGACGACGCCGTCCGCGTTGAAGTCACCGTCGCGGAAACCGACGAGCGCGTCGTTCCGGCCGAAGTTGGCACGCAGGATGCCAAAGTCTTCAAGGTTGACGCGATCGTCGCGATTCGCATCGGCCGCCCGGCCCGGTGCGGTCAGCGGGTGCAGGGCCCGGCCGACGGTGTCGACGTCGTAGTAGTCGGCGACGAGGTCGAGGTAGCCGCCCGGATCAAGCAGGCCGTTGGAGTACCAGAAGCTGTGGCCGTACGCGTCGTCCTGGTCGAGCCGCTGAAGCTTTTGCAGGATGTCCGCCCAAGGCGTGTCGGGCCCGCTGCCCTTGATCCGCAGACCGGCTCCGGTGATGTCCGCGTCGTCGCCCGCGGCGTTTAGCTGCTTGGGCCACTCGAAAGCGAAGCTGCCGAAGTTGTCGCGGTAAACCTGCGGCATGTACTCGTCGAACAGCTCCAGATCTGCCCACTCGCTCCAGTCGGCAGCGAAGTTGTTCACGCTGAACGGGAAGACCGACGGCGAGGCAGAGACGAACACGTCCGGCTCGGCCGCGCGAATATCGGCGACCATCTCCTGTGCGAACTCGGTGATCTTCTCCGCACGCCAGCTGACGAAGTGCGCGTCCCGCGGATTGCTCGGCAGGTTGCGCCCGGTCTCGGCCAAGTACGCGTCGCGCGTCACGCCGTCGTAGCCGAACTCGACAGGCCAGGCGAGGCGATCGTCGAACTGGATGCCGTCGAGTCCGTAGATGCGCACCGCATCGATCGCCATGCCGGTCAGCAGCTCGCGGACCTCGGGGACGAGCGGGTTCATCCACGTGAAGCTGTTGCTGCTGTTGGTGAATCCGCCGTTTTTGTCGGTGAGCAGCCAGCCGTTGTCGCGGGCGTGGGTGGCCAGCGGGTTGGACGGAAAACCGAACTGTGCGGCCAGGCCGTACTCCATCCACGCGACGTGAACCAGCTGCTCTTCCCGCGCCGCGGCCGAGGTGCGTTGGAGGATGTCACCGACGCCGTTGAACGGGTTCAGGCCAGCCCCGGGACTGCCGAGCAGGTTGTCGAGCGTGGGCGAGCGGAAGTTGGTGTAGCCGTTTTTCCAGGCCTCGACGTAGACCGTGTTCAGGCCGGCGTCCTTGAGACGCGACATCGTCGTCGGAATCTGATTGGCATCGAGGGCGTTGCTCGAAGTCGTGGTGAGCCAAGTCGCCCGGACTTCGGGCGTCGGCTGGGCCGCAGCGACGCTGCCGGCGGCGAGGAGCGCGATCAGGCTGGTTCTCGGGTACAACACAGGTCCTCCGGGAGCGGAATCGGGCCGCAAAGCGGCGGGATCGGTCACGTCTTATATAACCATTATGCACGCAGCGTACAACGTCGCACTCATCGGGGCCGGGGGAATCGCCCGTGCACACCGTCAAGCCGCCAACGCCTCCGAGGGCGTCGTGAAGGTGACGGCCGCCGTCGACGTCCGTGAAGACGCCCCGGCTGCGGGTTTGTTGCCTGTCTATCCCACGCTCGAATCGCTCCTTGCCAGCGAGCACAAGCCAGACGCCATCGTCCTCTGCACGCCGCCCAGCGTCCGGGCCGAGGTGATCGAGCCCGCCCTGGCGGCCGGTTTGGGCGTTTTGACGGAAAAACCCGTCGCACGCTCCCATGCCGAGGCCGAGGCGTTGTTAAAGATCGTCGAAGAGCACGACGCGGGCGATCGCTGCTTCGTCGGCTACTGCCACCGGTTCACGCCCGCCATCGTCGAGATGCGGCGACGTCTCCTCGCAGGCGACCTCGGCACGCCGATTCGGTTCGAAAACACCTTCGCCTGCTGGCATCCCGGCATGCAGACGGGCTGGATGAGCGACCCAGCCACCAGCGGCGGCGGCAGCTTCCTCGACACCGGCTGCCACTCGATCGACCTCTTCCGCTTCGTCACCGGCGAACACGAGGCCGGCAGTCGCGTCATCGGCAGCCGGCTCCACTTCGAATGGGACGGTCGTGGCGACAGCAACGCGACCGTCCTCCTCGGCGGATCGGGCGGCATCGCGGGCGTTTTGCAGTCCGGCTGGCAGGAGCCCGAGCGCTTCGTCGTCAGCGTCGTGGGCTCGAAAGGCTTGCTCTCGTACGACTACATGCAGCCCGAGACCCTGAGGTTCCAGCCCAGTGCCGAGGAGTTCGGCCCGGCCGAGGACCTTTGGATCGAGACGCACGATGTTCGCTTCGTCCGCCAACTCGAGGCCTTCGCCCGGCGATGCCAGGGCGAGTCGCCGCTCGC
>JBCDKH010000170.1 GCA_038746835.1 Planctomycetota bacterium
AACGACCCGGCCGACGCGTTTCGCGGACAGATCCCGCAGTTCGACGCCATCCTCACCTACGGCGGAGGCCCGCCGGTAGTAGAGGCGTACGCAAAGCTCGGTGCCCGACGGTGCGTGCCGATCTACAACGCGTGCGATCCCGACACGCACCATGCGGTTGAGCTGGACGAGCGGTTCGCGTGCGACCTGGCGCTGCTCGCAAATCGGCTGCCGGATCGTGAAGCGCGGATCGACGCGTTCTTTTTCGAGGCCGCCCGTCTGCTGCCGGACAAGTCGTTCCTGCTCGGCGGCAACGGCTGGCATGACGCGGACTTGCCGGCCAACGTCCGGGCCATTGGTCACGTCGCGCCGCCGGACCACAACGCGTTCAACTGCACGCCTCGGGTCGTGCTGAACGTCAACCGCCAGAGCATGGCCCGCTACGGCTGGTCGCCCGCGACGCGCGTCTTCGAGGCCGCCGGTGCGGGTGCGTGCCTAGTCACGGACGCGTGGCGCGGCATCAACGAGTTCCTCGAACCCGATGCCGAAGTCCTCGTCGCCGACGACGGTGCGGCCGTCGCGGAACACCTTGCGTCGCTGACGGATGACGACGCCCGCCGCATCGGCAGCGCAGCGAAATCGAAGGTCCTCGCGTCGCACACCTATGAACACCGGGCCGAGCTCGCCGAATCGGAACTGCTCCGCGCGATGACTTGACCCTCACTCGAACAGCGGTGCGAAGTCGGTCGCCCATTGCTCCTCGGCGACGGCGCGGACGTCGGCGTAGCCGGCGTCGAGGCTCAGGGCGGTTTGCGAGGGGTCGATTCGCGTGTCGAGCGTGACATCCCGGGTGACGAACCGTCCGCCACGCTGGACGAAGAAGCGGAGCGTTTGCCCGCGCGGCTGTCCGCCAACCGACGTTCGGAGGCTGTTGAACTCGCGAAGCTCCGTCGTGCCGATGCCCCGTCCGTCGGCTCGAATCTGCGAGACCGCGGTGATGACGTCTCCGTCCTCAAAGACCTGCGACGCGACGAAACCCGGGATCAGTCGCGAGAAGATCACGCCCGGCATCACCTGCCGCGTCCAGCTCACGCGGGTCGAGCTGACGCCGAGAAAGCCGTAGGTCCCTGTGCCGGGCGTCAGGTCGTTCTGGCGTTGGAAAGCCTGCTTCTGGGCCTCGCCCTGACGACGCAGCGACTCGTCGCGAACGAACGCGTGCAGCACGACCGCCCGAATCGCCTCACGCGCCACTGACCGATCCGACGCCGACATCTCGGCAACGTCGTCGCGAAAACCCTCCAGCTCGGCGACGCCGATGGTGGCGTACAGCTGACGCCTGGCCTCATCGCGTTCGCGTCCGTCGAGGCTGGCGAGTTGTTCAACGACGGAAGCCTCCGCCGCCGTCGCGAGGCACAGCACGAGCATGAGCACGATCGCCCGCATTGCCAGACTGTACCGCGGCCGGCTCACGATGTTGCAGGTCGCTGTCGGGCGGGCACGTCTTCCGGCCGCGTCTTCCAGCGTCGGTGGAGCCAGAGATACTGGCCGGGCTCGCCGCGGATGGAGGTCTCGATGCCGCGCGTGTAGCGCTCGGTGATGTACCGCAGCGGATCGTGCTGGGCCTTCCAGTCTTGCGGGTGGATGACGTCGACCACGTCGGTCAGGAATCGCAGATCGTCCTTCACGCGCCGGCCGAAGCCGATGACGATCGGGACGTCGTACCGCATCGCCATGACGCCGATCGACTTGTACGTGCTGGCCTGCCGGCCGAAGAAGTCGACGAACATGCCGCGCTTCCCCGCGTCCTGGTCGGCCATGAATCCGACGGCCCCTTTGGCCTCGAGCACCGCGGGCAGCTCCGCGATTGCACCTTTCTTGTCGAGGATGCGCTGGCCCTTCTTCTCGCGGATGCCAAGGACGAGTTCGTAGAGGTACGGGTTGTCGAGCGGCCTTGCGACCGCGGAGGTGCCAAAGCCCATTTCGGCCAGCGTGTAGCCGAGCACTTCCCAATTGCCGTAGTGCCCGGAGACGAGCAGGACGCCGCGTTCCTGCTCGATGAGCAGTTTGAGCACCTCGCCCATGCGCGGGCCGAATTGGATGTGTCGGTGGAACCGGTTCCGTCGCACGTATCGCGGCGAGAGCAGGAACTCGATCGCGAGGAACGGGAACAGGCGGAAGCTCTCCCGCGTCAGCCGGTGGTGGAAGGCCGCGGATTTCTCGGGGAACGACGCCTCGACGTTGCCCCGCGATCGAACGCGGTGCCGGCCGTCGAGGCGATACATCAACTCCGCAAAGCCGGACGCGAGCGTCATCGACACCTCGATCGGCATCGCCTGAAACACCGTCGCGAGACCTTTGACCGCGAGGTAGACCGCGTACTGAGCCGCCTTGTTCGGCGGACGCTTTTTCTTGCGGCGTCGCTTGGCTCGGCGGGCTTCCTCCGCGTCGGTGGGCACGGAAGAAGGTAGCCGGCGTCAGTCGTGGTCGTCGGGCACGCCGATGCCGCAACCCATCATGCCATCGCCGTGCGCCGCCAGCGTCCGCGCGATGCCGTCGAAGTGGCCCCGACGCACTTCGTCCGGCAACAGCGCGGCGCAGGGCGTGTCAAACCTCGGCCTGGCGAACGGCAGATGCGTGTCGCCCCGCGCCAGGATGTGGCTGCCGTTGGTCGCTCCGCCGAGCGATTCGTCCCGGGCGATCGGCCCGCCTTCGGGGTCGTAGCCCCACTGCGTGATGCTGCGGGCGTTGCAGTAGTGCCCGACAAACGCCCGGCGATAACGGTCTTTGGTGATGTTGTCCTTGCTGCGGTGCAGGATGTGGCCGTTGAAGAAAACGACATCCCCCTTTTTGACGGACGCGAGCACCTGGTCGTAGCCGTCGGCGACGGGCGTCAGGTGGTTGTGGTCGTCCTGCGGGTCGCTGGCACCGTGAATGTGTGTCAGGTCCTCGATCAGTCGATCGCCGAAGCCGTAAGGCTTGGTCCCGTCGGCCACATTCGGGCAGGGCGGGTAGATCGGTTCGCGACCGCTGCCCTTGGCCAGCCAGAGGGCCCCGTTGAGCTCGTCCGCGTCGTCGATGGCCAGCCACGAGCCGATCAGCGTGTCGGGCTGCGTCGGGATGTAGTAGCTGTCCTGGTGCCAACCCTGGCCGACCTTGCCCGGCGGCTTGAGGAAGAGCATCGACTGCAGGGCCAGCACGTCAGGCCCGATGATCGCCTCCAGCACGTCGAGAATGCGCGGGTGCAGCAGAGTCTGCTCGTGCAACGCCAGCTGCCGATGCAGCATGTGGATCCGCAGGAACATCGCCGCCTTTTCCTCCGGCGTGGCATCTTCCGGCGGGCGAACGAGGTGCCGAGTGGTTTTGCCCTCGCCGCGGAGTCGCTCGCGGTAGTTCTCGTGCTTGACGTTGTCCGGATCGAACTCGTCCATCGCCTGCTGCTCGGGCAGGCGGCCCTGCATCAGGTCCATCGTGTGCTGGTCGAGCTCGTCGACGTCCTCGGGCGAGACGAGCCCACGCACGATGACGTAGCCCCACTGTCGAAAGTGCCGGTACTCGTCGGCCGAGACGCATCGCCGCTCGTACCTGCGATCGCCGCGTCGATGGAGAAAGTCTTCGCTGTCGACAACTTCGTCGTGAACGCGAAGGGCGGGAGAAGCCTGGCTGGTGGTGCTCATCGTGCCGGAATGATCGACGCTTCAGCCGCGTTCGGCCATGCTTCGGCTTGGGAAAAACATGTCCGTGATTGACCTCTCGAAACTCGCCTTCCAGTGGAGCGGCGAAAGTCGCGGAACGCCACCCTCGGCCATGTGGCGTCGATGAGCCGTCGGCGACATGCCGTAGGCCTTGGTGTACAGCCGCGAGAGGTGAAAGGGCGTCTTGAAACCGAGTCGCTGGGCGACTTGCTGGACGGTGAGGTTCGTCCGCTCGAACATCGCCGACGCCTCGTGCAGCCGGAGCAGCGTCGCCGTCTCCAGCGGTGCGTGGCCGACGTGCTTCTTGAACACCCGGCACAGGTAAGGCCCCGTCACGCCGGACGCTTCGACCAGCTCGTCGAACGTCAGCGGCTCGTCAGGTTGCTCGGCAATCGCTTGCTGGACGCGGGCCAGCGTCCGCTCGACGCACTCGGGCAACACCACCGGCGGCGGCTGGAGGACGTCGTGCTCGCCCGATGCGAAGGCGATCAGCATCGTCTTCACGACGCTCTCGGCCAGCTGTGCGTCGCCCCGGCCGAACCACGCGAGCACGTGCCGAAAGAGCCCACGCAACACGTCGCTCTCGCTCGGCCGACGCACTAGCGGAATCGTCTCGGCCGCCATCTTCAACCCGGCGGGCAAGCGATTGAAGTGAAAGTAGCCGTGACGCGTCTGGCGTTTGGCATCCCACTGAAACTCGTCGATCGTTCCCGGCACGCACACCACGACCGACCCCGGCGGAGCGGCGACCCACGTCGCGTCACGCCGGTAGCGACAGTCGCCCTCGATGATCCAGACGAACTCCCAGTCGCGCATCTTCCTCGGCCCAAACGTCGAGCCGGGCGGGTACCAGCTGACGGCGGCAGAGGTGAGGCGAAACGACGCGCGGCTCATGTCGCTCATTATCCGACACCGTCGACACGCGTGTCCACTCAGAAGGAGCGAGGCCCGGCCCGAGTGCAACCAGCGGGCGTGATCGGTGTGACGATGCCTGCCGGCGTCGCGGGCGAGTTCCGACATTGTCGATCGCCAGTTGCCGGCCGTAATCTCTGCCCAGCGGCTCGCGCATCTCGTGGCCGCACAATGGCTTTCACTTCAATCTCCAAGATATTCGCAACACCATGAGCATGCTTGTCTCTTCACCTCGTCCCGCGTCGCTTGGTCGGCGTGGCCTTCTGGCTTGCGCGGCAGCCGCCGCAGCGACGGTCGGCCTGTTCACGACGTCAGCCGATGCCGACGTGGCCGAGCAGATTCCGGCCGACGCCCTGTTTGCCATCAAGATCAACGGCGTCCAGGCCGTCGCCGACGACTTTTCTGCACTTGCCAAGGAGTGGGGACTCGATCAAATGGAGCCGGGATTCGGCGATCCGATCCAGAGCCTGAAGGACGAGGCCGATGGCAAGCTCGAGGGCATCGACTTCGACGGTGAAGTCGCGATCTACGCCCCCGCCAACGCCGACTTCGAGGGCACCGACCCGCCGTTCGTCTTCCTGGTCCCGGTCAGCGACGTCGAGGCTTTCACCGGCAACTTCGAAAACGTCCGCGAAGAGGACGGCGTCATGGTCGGCGAGTCCGAGGGTGACGACGTCTTCATGAAGCCGATGGGCGACTACATGGCCATGACGCCGTACGGCGAGCTGCTCACCATCGAAGGCGAGCTCGGCCTTGCTCTGGGTGGCCCGACGGGTTCGGCCCTCGCAGACGAGGACGTCACGCTCTACGCCAACTTCCCGGCGTTGGCCCCGCTGCTCGCGGCTGCCGTCGAAGAGGCTGGCGGCAAGGAGATGCTGCTCGAAGAGCTCGAAAACTGGTTCGAGAACGGCGACGTCCCCGAGGGCCTGCTCAAGTACAAGCCCGTCGCCCGCGCGGCGGTCAACCAGGCGTTCACCGTGCTCGAGAGCTTCCTTCGTGACGCCGAAGCCGCGACGGTCAGCGTCGACTTCAACCCCGACGCCGGCATCGTCACCAACGTCGTCGCCCAGTTCAAAGAGGACAGCTACCTCGGCGAGACGTTCGGCGACATGGAAGCAACCGACGGCTCGCTGCTGACGGGCCTGCCCGCATCGACGTACCTGCTCTTCGGCGGCAGCACGGCCGATCCGGAGCAGGGCATCAAGCTCTTCGAAGATGTCGTCGGCCCGGTCCTGGCCGAGCTGGACGAGGTCGGTGGCGTCGAGGGCATCGGTGCCTACGTCGATGAGATTCGCACGTTCATCAAGTCTCAGACCGGCAGCAAGTTCGGCCTCATGGCGCCGGACACCGCTGCGATCGGGCGCGCGCCGCTGATCCAGCAGGTCACCATTCAGGCCGGCGATGCGGAGAAGCTCATGGGCGCGACCCGCAACATGGCTGCGATGGGTCCGGAGCTGATGAAGGCTTTTGCGGCCGAAGCTGGTGAGGCTGGCGAGATGCCCGCGATGGACGTCACCTTCGAGGAGGGCGCGAAGACGGTTGATGGCGTCACCTTCGCCAAGGCAAGCACGCAGATGCCCAGCAATGATCCAATGGCCGCTATGTTCATGCAGCAGATTTTCGGGCCCGAGGGTCAGACGAGCTACATGGGCGTCGTCGATGACGAGACGTTCCTGAGCTACGGCGGCCTGAGCGACGAGATGGTCGCGTCGGTCATCAGCACCGTTCGCGAAGGTGCCTCGCCGCTGGATGCAGACGTGGACGGCCTGCTCGCCGAACTGCCGGGCGATCGCTCGGCCGTGGCATTCATCCAAGTCGCCGAGATTGCCCGCACGGGCCTCGGCGCCGCCCAGATGTTCGGGATGGCCCCGCCGGTCCAGATTCCGCAGAACCTCCCGCCCATCGGCATCGCCGTCGGCCCGGACGACGAAAGCCTGCGAATCGGCGTCATCGTGCCCAAGGACCTCGTCAGCGCGATGATCGTGACCACACTCCAAGTCCAACAGGGCATGGGTGGCGGTCCGAACCAGGGTCTGTAAGTCACGGTTCGATCACGAGAAAGCACGCCCCCGTCACGAGGAGTGACGGGGGCGTCTCTTGCTGTCTCTTTCCGTCATCCTGAGCGAGCGAAGCGAGCCGAAGGACCTCGTCTGATCATCGTGATGAAACCGCTACGAGGTCCCTCGGCTGCACTCGGGATGACGGAGTGTGCCTACGCCAGCGCCTGGACAAGGTCGCGCAAATCCCCGTTCTGCGGATCGTCGGGCCGCGAATCGAGGTAGTGCGTGAGCCAGCCCTTGGCCGGGCGTCCCTGACCGATGCGAGCCAGGACGAGGCCGAGATCGCGAGCGAGGTGCGCCTCTTCGGGCCAGAGCAGCAGTTCGAGCTCCAGGATCGCCGCGACATCCGCGTGGCGGCCGTCGGCGTCGAGGACTTGCAGCAGGTTCTGCATCAGACGCGTCACCCAGTGGCGATGGCTGACGGGACGCAACAGGTCGTCGTTGAAGGGCACGTCAGGTCCAGCACAGGCGGCGACGCGCTCGCGGGCGTCGTCGCGGTCCAGAATCCGGCCGCCGTCGAAACAGTCGACCAGCATCGCACCGCCGGCCTCCACGCCCGCGACGAAGTGCCCGGGAAGCCCGACGCCCCAGGACCGCAGGCCCAGGCGTGAGGCGACGAGCTTGTAGACCATCGCCAGCGTGATCGGCAAACCGCGACGCGTCGACAACGCCGCCGGGAGCGACGAGTTGTCGATGCGGTAGTAGTCGATGTCGTTGCCAGCGAACCCGGCGACGTCGAACAGGCTCCGGTGCAGGTGCGCGACGACGGCCTGCGGATTAGCGGCAGCGCGGCGACGGGCAGCGTCGATTCCGCCCAGCGGAGCGGCCGCCTCTTTGGCCAGCTGTTCGAGGGCCTTGAGGCAGTCCTGCGGCTCGACGTTCGGATCGAGCTGCAGAGCGACAGCACACGCCGCGGCAACGAGGCCGTCGGACGTGGCCAGACGCGGTTCCTTGTTCGACCGCCCGGCCACTTGAGCGGCCATGAGGTCAAAGGCGTCGGGCGAGCAGCAGGTCGGCGCGAACGGATGACCGGTGCGGTCGGATCGGCCACGGGCACGTTTGCCTTTGGACGAGGTCGCGGTGGGAGTGCGTTTGGCGGGCATGAGCCTGAGGTCGGGCACGGACGCGGATTGCCCGACGATCGGGCAACTCGCGTCATTGCTCGGCATCGGCATCTGGGCGTCTGACACTGCAACGAAGTCGACCGTTGACAAGAAGCCACTGAGTCAGATCGTGAGTCGGATGTGATCGGGTTGGAACGCGTGTGGTACGGAGTCTGAGATGAATCGGTACCTGCTCCCGACTCCTTGGTTGAGCATCGACAGCATCATGAAGCCGAGGGTTGTGGGGGGGGCAGACCCCCCCCCGGGGGGGGGCCCCCCCCCCACGCCGCCACCACCCCCGCCCCGCGGCGCAC
>JBCDKH010000171.1 GCA_038746835.1 Planctomycetota bacterium
CCGCGCCTTCGAACTTCGCGAGCCGGCCGTTCGGATGGTCGACGTCTGGCTCCACGCGATTCACCGCGTCGGCGCGTATTTGATCGCGGCGTTCACGGTCTTTGTCGTGTGGCGTCTCTGGTCGGTCGCCAAGACGCACGCGCTCGTCGTCGCGGGACTGGTGGCGGTGCAGATCGGGCTCGGCATTGCGACGGTCCTGCTCGGCAAGCCCGCCGATATCGCCACGTTCCACGTCGCGACGGGCGCGGGGTTGTTGCTCGCGGTCGCGCTGCTGAGTGCGAAGCAGATCAGGCGGTTCGGTCTCGTTCCGCAGCGAGCGGAGACTCCGGCCGAAGCCAGGTCGTTTGAAAGCGTTCCGTCGGTCGCGGTGTCGTAGAGTCGCGGCCACGGAATGTCTGAAGTTGCCCCGACGATTCTCGACGACGCCCGGCCCGCCGGTGACGACGCGTCGACACGATCGACGGCGCTGGCCGTGTACGAGCTGACCAAGCCGCGGATGAACTTCCTCGTGCTCGTCACGACGGCCGTCGGATTCGCAGCAGCGGCGGGCGTAGCGACGGTGACGCAGTTCGCGGCACTCGTCGCGCTCGCCCACACGCTGCTTGGCACCGCCTTCTCGGCCGCCGGAGCAAGCGTGCTGAATCAATGGCTGGAGCAGGACGTCGACGCACGCATGCCGCGGACGCAAGGTCGGCCGCTGGTGACAGGCGAGCTGTCGCCGGCGTTCGCGCTCGGATTTGGAGTCGCCTTGTCCGTCGCGGGCGTTGTCTACCTGTTTCTCACTACCGGGCCGGTGCCTGCGATGCTGTCGGCGTCGACGATCGCGTTGTACGTGCTCGTCTACACGCCGATGAAACGGTCGTCGGCCTGGTGCACGGTGGTCGGCGCGGTCCCCGGTGCCCTGCCGCCGGTCATCGGCGTTGCGGCAGCGTCGGGCGGCGAGATCGGCGTGCTGGGCGTCGGCCTGTTCGGCATCCTCTTCGCCTGGCAGATGCCGCACTTCTACGGCCTGGCGACGATGTACCAGTCCGACTACGCCGCCGGCGGCCTGCGGATGCTCCCCGGCGAACCGGATGGCCGACGTCGCACCGTGCGGCAGACGATCGCCTACTGCGTCGTGCTGATTCCCGTGTCGCTGCTGCCGATCGCGTCGCCGCACATCGGATGGGTCTACGCCGTCCCGGCAGTCCTGCTGGGCGTGTGGTACTTGCGATCAGGTATCGCGATGGCAAGCGACGACAGTCGCTACGCAGCGAAACGCGTTTTTCTGACGTCGATTGCGTACCTGCCAGCGTTGCTGACAGCGCTGGTCATCGACGCTTGGATTTAGAGTTTCCGCTCACCGCTAATCGAAGTCGTCGATCAGTTCGCTTCTTGCAATCGATATCCGACACCGCGGACGGTGTGGACGAGCCAGCTGTACTCACCCAGCTTCTTGCGGATCGCTGTGACGTGGACGTCGATGGCGCGGTCGGTGACGAAGACGTCGGTGCCCATCGCCTTGTCCATGAGGCGGTCGCGTGACAACACCCGGCCGCCGGCTTCGACGAGGGCTTTGAGTAGTTTGAACTCGGTCAGCGTTAGCTTCACCAGCTCGCCGCCGGCGTGGACTTCGTGCTTGTCCAGGTCCATCACCAGCGGACCGGCCGTCAGGAGGCCCGGGTCGTCGGCGTCGGCTTCTGCGGTCGGTGCCGCTCCGCCGCGACGCCGCAGGACGGCCTTAACGCGGGCCATGAGGACCTTCGGGCTGAACGGCTTGGCGACGTAGTCGTCTGCACCGATGGTCAGCCCGACGACGACGTCGGTCTCTTCGGTCTTGGCCGTGAGCATGACGATCGGCACCTGCTGCGTCTGCGGCTCAGCCCGGAGACGCTTGGCAACCTCCGTCCCGTCGAGCCCCGGCAGCATGAGGTCGAGGACAACCAGGTCCGGCCGATGCTTCCGGGTCATCTCCAACGCGGTGTCGCCGTCACCGGCTTCGATGGTGTCGAAGCCGTTCCGCTGGAGGTTCATGCTGATCAGCTCGACAAGGTCGGGCTCGTCATCGACAACGAGGACCAACGGCTTCTCACGGCCTGACTGTCCCAGCATCGCTGCGGCCTCGTTGCTCGCGCTTGAGGTGCCGTTGACAGAAATGCCACCGGCGGCCTCGCGTCGAACGACTTCCGCCGCCTTTGCGCGCGAGCGTTCAACAACGGGCAGAGGCGGGAACGCGGGGCGTGCGACCGAAAGCATTCGCCGGTACTTGACGCAAAGTTGGTCAAACCGTCAAGAGATCGCATCACTGCTCGACCAATCCGCGCGCAACCTTAACAGATCGACCTAGGGCGAATTCGAGGTCGATCGCGAGGGCCCCCGCTCCGGGGCATCGCTTCGCTCAGCCCACGGCTTCATGTCTCTCAACGGGTTGCAACGCGCCGCTACGATTGCTGCGTGGAGACTGCAAGACCGACGAAGGTCGATCTGAAGCGTGACGAGCGCTTGCTACTCCGATGGAGTGACCAGAGCGAGACGACGCTACCGATCGCGCTGCTGCGACGCATGTGTCCGTGTGCCAACTGCAAGATCGCACGGGACGGCGTCGATCCGCATCGCCTGATGCGGCCTGCGACGCCGGAAGAGATGGGCGAGAAGCCCAAACGCAAACGCGTCAGCCTCGGCGTCGTGCCGGACAAGCTGGTCAGCAACGACGACGTCCAGGTCGAACGGGCCGAGCTGGTGGGCAACTACGCGATCAAACTCTTCTTCAGCGACGGCCACGACAGCGGCATCTATACGTGGAAGTATCTCCACGAACTCGGCACATCGACCAATCAGAGGTCGGCCAAGGCCTGAGAAAGCCGTCGCACCTCGTGAACGGCCATCCCGCCAAGCGGCGGCCGCTTGGCTTTCGTCGCGGGAACGACGGCGTGGCCAACGCCGAGGCGGCTGGCTTCGAGGAGACGCGTCTCCAGCTGCGACACCGCTCGCACCTCGCCGCCGAGGCCCAGCTCGCCAAGGCACAGCGTGCCCGGCGGCAGCGGCCGATTGAAGTGGGCCGACGCGATCGCCATGCCGACGGCGAGGTCGATCGCCGGCTCGGTCACCTTCACACCGCCAGCCACGTTTACGAAGACATCATCGGCCGCGAGCTTCAGCTCGCCGCGCTTCTCGAGCACGGCGATGATCATCGCCGTGCGGTCGCTTGAGAAGCCGCTGACCTTGCGACGGGCCGAACCGATGACGCTACTGGCGGTGAGCGCCTGCACCTCGACCAACAGCGGCCGACTGCCCTGAAGCGCGACCGTCATGACGCTGCCGGACGGGGGCGAGTCCTGATACTGCTCGGCGAAGATGCGACCCGGATCGGTCACTTGCTCCAAGCCCCGGCCGGTCATCTCGAACAGGCCGACCTCGTGCGTGCCGCCGAAGCGGTTCTTTGTGCAGCGCACCACGCGGTGCGCGTGGTAGCGATCGCCCTCGAAGTAGACGACGGTGTCGACGACGTGCTCGACCACCTTCGGCCCGGCGAGCTGGCCCTGCTTGGTGACGTGGCCGACCAACACAACGGCCGCACCGGTCTGCTTGGCGAGGTACGTCAGGTCCATGCAGGCTTCTCGGAGCTGCGTCACGCTGCCGGGGGCGGCGGGCAGGTCGGGCTTGTAGACCATTTGGAGCGAGTCGATGACGACGACGCGGGCCTTGGTCTGATGGACCTGGTGGATGATCCGCGACAGATTCGCCTCGGCCAGGACGAGCAGGTGGTCGGTCGGCACCTCCAACCGCTCAGCCCGGAGCTTGGTCTGCCGGGCCGATTCCTCACTCGTGACGTAGAGGACGGGTGCCTCGCCCTTCTTGCGTCCCGCCCAGCGAGCGGCGGCCTGCAAGAGGAGTGTCGACTTGCCGATGCCGGGCTCGCCGCCAACGAGAACGGCCATGCCGCTGACGAGCCCGCCGCCGAGGACGCGGTCGAACTCGCCGATGCCGCTAGGCCAGCGAGCGGCACCGTCGCCGGGTTTGACGTCGCGTAGCCGGACCGGTTCGGCCCCGCCGGCGAGGTCGGACTCGGTCGGCGCTGCCAGACGAAGCCGCCGATCGTCAGCGGGCAGTTCCTTTTGCTCTTCGAGCGCGTCCCACTGACCGCAGTCGGGGCACTTGCCCATCCACTTGGGATGGACGCTGCCGCAGTGGTTGCAGACGAAGCGTGTCTTGACCTTCGCCATCGATGGCGACGCTACGAGACCTGATCAGTCGGCAGGAACCGAACGGTGTCGGCAAACGCGGTGCCCTCGTCCTCGCTGAAGACCACGGTCGCGCCGTCGCCGAGCGAGAAGGTGCCGAGGAACACGTCTCGACCCGTCACCTCGCCGCTGATGAAGCGGGTCGCGATCGAATCGCCGATGTCGTTGCGGATGTCGATTCGGACGGTGCCCAGGCCGTCGACAAACGGCACGTTGGCAAAGACCTGGTACGAGCCCGCGGCCGGTCCGCCGTCGCTGCCGAAGCCGGGATCGAAGACGGCAGTTCCGTCTGTGCCGCTGACGAGGCTCACGGCACGGGCACCGGAGTTGAACACCTGCGTGAAGTCGCCACTGGTGGTGACGAGTGGTGAGTCGTTGTCGACGAAGACCTCGCCCTCGCCGAGCGTCGTCGCACGGACGCGGCCGGCGAAGTCGCTGTTGCCTGCGGTGTTGAGGGCGCGGACGCGGAAGATGCGACTTGTGTCGGAACCGCCTTCGCCTTCGGGCAACTGGTACGTGAACTCGTACCGGCCAGTGCCGTCCTGGGCGGGCAGGAGAATCTGTTCGACCAGCTCGTACGCCTCATCGATTCGGCCGTCGGCAAACGCGTCGTCGAACGTGCTGAAGTCGGACGTGGTTCCATTCTCGCCATCGGTCTCGGCAATCTGGAGCAGGAAGCCGAATTCGTTGGTCGAGCGATCGTTGAACGCGACGGTGTAGGTGTCGGTCGACGAGCCGACTACACGAAGGTCGACCGGCCGCTCGGGCGCCATTCCTGCGGTCGAGTCGATCGTGACACTGGCCTGCCGGACCGTGCGGCTCGACAGCAGATCGTAACCTGCGGCGTAGAAAATCTGTTCGCCCTCGGCAGCGACAAAGCCGTCCAGGTCAGCCGTAAAGCCGTCGCCGGGGATGAAGTCTTCGGACAGCAGCGTGTCCGCGACCGTTGCCGTGCCGCGCTCGACGTCGCCCGTGGTCTGCAGGCCCTCGACGCCGTTGGATTCGGCGTAGAAGCCGACGGCCACGAGTGCGTCGCGGAAGTCGACGTCGCCGGTGAAGTTCGGGTCAGTCCTCGTGTCGATCTCAGCCAGAAGCGTCAAATCCTGACCCGAGGCGATGACGGGCGAGCTGGCGCTGAAGAAGAACGGAGACGGCGCCGTGTTCGGGCGAAGCGCGAAGTTGGCCCCGCCACGCACTTGGCCTTCGGTAGCGAGCGTGACGACGTAACCGAAGGGCAGAGCATTCGAGTCCGAATCGGGCGTCGGGAATTCGTCGTCCGGCAGCGGACCAATGTCGAACGGTCCGTAGTTCTCGGCCGCACCGTAAATGACGTCGTAGCCGAGGTCTTCGAGCCCCGCGATCGTCAGACGGCTGAGTGGGGCAAGCGGATTGGCGTCAACCGGAAAGCCGTCAGCACCGGGGACGGCAAAAGGCGTCATGAGCTCCGTGTCGAAGGTCGCCTCGTCCCAGTGTCCGAGGCTGCTGCCTGGGCGAACGAACTGGTTGCCGAACCCGTCATCGATGCCGGCCTCGATCTGGATCGGTGCCATGCCGTTCGCGGACATCGGGTCCAGGCCGAACAAGGTGTTGCGTTCACGGATGGCGTTGGGCTGTTCGTAATCAACGCTCTCTGGAGGATTGAACGGGTCGAGGTCGAAGAAGGTCTCTTCGACGAAGCCGAAATCGTTCCAGAGCGTGCCGATGCCGAAGATGTGCCCGACTTCGTGCACGACCGTTTCGACAAAGCCGCGGCTGATCGACACGTCGGCCGGGTCGATGTTGATCTGGCCGGTCGACGTAAGGCCCATCGGACCGTCACGCGTCGTGATCGGTCCAGCGCTGGCCAGAGTTCCACCCGGGCCGTCGCTGTCGGCCGGATCGGCATTGACAAAGACGACCAGATCGTCGATTGACCCGAGGTCCTGGAGGTCGGACAGGGCCGAGGTCGGGATGCCCGCAAAAGCGAGCTGGATTTGCACCTCAGACAGCTCCACGTCGGGCAAGTCGCCGACGATGACGTCGCTCCACTTGGCGATCGACGTCTCAACGAGCGTCCGCTGGGCCGCGTCGAGCCCGGAGTCGGTGAAGATGACTTCAATCCCGTAGCCCTCGGAGTCGCCGAGCACTCTGCCGCCTGGTCCCGGCGACGTGGAGAAGAGCGCTGGGTCGGTACTGCCGGTGCCGAATCGGTTGTCGAAGGCGATGTTGTACGTGCCGGCCGGAAGGTCGGTGAAGATGTAGAAGCCGTTCTCGTCCGTGAGGGTGGTCGGCTCGCCGTCTTCGAAGATGCCGTTGTTGTTGAGGTCGAGCCGGACCTCCAGATCGGGGACGGGCGTTTCGAAGAAGTCGCGCAGGCCATCGCCGTCCTGGTCGGTGAAGATCTCGCCGCTGATCGAGGCCAGCAGTCGCCGGACTTCGAGCTTGGAGACGGTGGCCGGGAGCGAAGAGCGGCGAGTGAGGCGTTGCGGCATCGGGGCGGCGGGTGAACGGCTGGCTTGTGAACGCCCAGGGCGGGCGAGGGAAGGTCCGCGGACGCGGCCTTCGGCGGGAACGACGCAGCGGTCGCTGCTGCCCATCGTCCCGGAGCGGAGGGTCGATGTCAACGACACCGGCCCTTCGGGGGCGACCGGTAAGGACGCCCGTGACACGCAACAAGGCGGCTAGCCTGCGGCATGATCACCTCGGGCGACCTGGCAGTCGGCACCGGCGACGAGGCCGTGATCGCACGACGTCGCCTGGCGCGCATGTGGCGCCATCCACAGTTCGACGCGCCAGACCCGGAGAAGTTCAATCGCCTCGGCCTGGACCTCCTCGACGCAGGCCGGGACATGCCTCGTGCCATCGACGGACCGATCATCGACTGCCACTCGCACCTGCTGGCCCTGTCCGACGCCCCAGCCTGGTTCCGGGCAGCGGACGCGTACGGCATCGACCACACGATCACGATGTCGCCCTTGGAAGAGGCCGTCGGGATCGTGCGGTCGCCTTGGCAAGATCGTGTCACACTCATTGCCGTCCCGGCTTGGCGTCCGGGCGGGTACGACGAGGACAACTGGTGGCCCAATGTCCTGGGCTTCCGCAACCTCGGCAGCCGGGTCGTCAAGTACCACCTGGCCCCGCAGACCATGCAGAAATCGGGTCTGTTCCTCGGAGGCGACCGTCTTCGTCGCTACGTCAACCGGACGGCCGAGCTGGGCATGATCATCATGTCCCACATCGGCGACCCCGACGCGTGGTACGACCATCCCGATCGCTACGGCAGCGACCCGACGTTCTGGGGCACGCGGGAAGAGCACTACGACGCGTGGGAAGCCCTACTCGACCAAACCCGCGGCCATCCCTGGTGGGGCGCGCACCTGGGCGGCTGGCCCGAAAATCCTGAACGGCTGCGGCACCTTCTGTCGACCTACCCAGACCTCATGCTCGACCTCTCGGCCACGAAGTGGATGGTCCGCGAGGTCTCGGCCCGGCGTGGCGAGCTGCGGGCATTCGTCATCGAGTTCCAGGACCGACTGATGTGGGGCAGCGATCAGGTCAGCCAGACGCTTCGTAGCGACGCCTTTTACGCCAGCCGCTGGTGGTGCCACCGCAAGCTTTGGGAAAGCGACTACGACGGCCCGAGCCTGATCGCCGACCCGGACGCGCCCAACGGCGAGCCGGTCCTCCGCGGGCTCGATCTGCCAGAAGACGTGCTGACGAAGCTTTATCGGACGAACATCACGCGATTGATGGCGCGTGTCGGGGTGTCACTTCCGGGCTGACGACGTTGCAGCAGTCGGACGCCTCTTGCTGTGGACGGGAGATTTGGTCGACTTAGC
>JBCDKH010000172.1 GCA_038746835.1 Planctomycetota bacterium
CTCGACGTCGACGACAGCGAAATCAAAGCGCCTCGCGCCGGCCTGATTCAAAAGGCGAGCGTCGAGGAAGGCGATCTCATCAGTGCCGGCGGGCAGACGCTGCTTGCCACGATCTACGACGACACGACGATCGACGTGTGGTTCAGCGTGCCCGACCGCGTTTACCTGCGAGCCGTCCGCAACACGCCCGAAGGAGCGCCGCCGACGGTCGGCGTGCGGACGGAGTTGGACGACGACTTTCCCTTCAGCGGCGAGATCGAGTACGCCGACCCGGTCGCCGACGAGCTGACGGGCACGATCCGGATTCGGGCCAGCGTCGACAATCCGGATCGCACGCTGCTCGGCGGGTTGTTCGTCCGCGTGCGGATTCCAACCGGTCAGCTCGACGAGGCCGTGCTCGTGCCGGAGGCCGCGGTCCTGCGAGACCAGGTCGGGCCGTACGTGCTGGTCGTCGGCGAGGGGAACGTCGTCGAGCGCCGCAATGTCGAGTTAGGTGCGACGGACGCCGGCGACGTCATCGTCACCAGCGGCCTTGCTGCCGAGGATCGCCTTGTGACGCGCGGCCTGCTCCGGGCTCGTCCCGGTGCGCCGGTGACGCCCAAGACCGAGCCGCCGTCCGAGTCGCCGACGACATCGCCGGCCGAGTGAGTCCGTCCCTTCACGAGGCCGATCGATGCTGTCCACGTTTTTCATTCATCGCCCGATCTTCGCGACGGTCCTGTCGCTGGTCATCATCGTCGCCGGCGTGACGGCGGTGAGCAGTCTTCCGATCGCGTCGTACCCCAACATGGCCCCGCCGACGATCTCGGTAACGGCCGTTTATCCGGGTGCGGACGCAGAAACGCTGGCGTCGACGGTCGCCTCGCCGATCGAGCAGGAGGTCAACGGCGTCGAGGGCATGCTCTACATGAGCTCGACCAGCGCCGGCGACGGCACGTACAGCCTGCGGATCAGCTTCGCCACCGGCACTGACCTCGACATCGCCAGCGTCCAGGTGCAGAACCGCGTCGCGGCGGCAGAGCCGTCGCTGCCGCAGGAAGTCCGGCAGTTCGGCGTGAAGACCGAAAAGCGAATGCCGGACTTCGCGCAGATGATCAGCGTCACGTCGAACGATCCGCAGCTGGACGACATCTTCCTGTCCAACTGGGCGGCGCTGAACCTGCGCGACCAGCTGCAGCGTGTCGACGGCGTCGGCAGCGTGCAGGTGTTCGGTGCGGCTGACTACGCGATGCGGGTTTGGCTCGACCCGGAAAAGCTGCAGGTTCGCGGGCTGACGGCGAGCGACGTGCTCAACGCGATTCGCGATCAGAACGTCCAGGTCGCCGCCGGCACCATCGGCCAGCCACCGGCCGACGCGGGGACGCCCTTCCAGTTCGCCGTCACCGCGCAAGGCCGACTGCTCGACGCCGACGAGTTCGGGCAGATCACGATCCGCCAGACCGAAGACGGCCGGAAGCTCTTGCTCCGCGACATCGCCCGCATCGAGCTTGGCGCCGAGAACTACGTGGTGGAGTCGAAGGTTGACGGCAACCCCGCGTCGGTCCTGGCGATCTACCAGCTTCCCGGGGCCAACCTCGTCAACGTCTCCGACGACGTGCAGGCACTGCTCGAAGAGCTTCGGCCGACGTTTCCCGATGGCGTCGACGTGGCCGTCACCTACGACGCGGCGGACCAGGTTCGTGCGTCGATCAAGGAGATCGTCACGACGCTTTTGATCGCGGCGGTGCTGGTCATCCTGACGGTGCTCGTCTTCCTGCAGGACTTCCGGGCGACCATCATCCCGGCGGTGACGATTCCAGTGTCGCTGGTCGGCACGTTCGCGGTCATGCTGCTGCTGGGCTTCAGTCTGAACACGCTGACGCTGTTCGGCCTGGTGCTGGCGATCGGCATCGTCGTGGACGACGCGATCGTGGTCGTGGAGAACGTCGCACGAAACCTCGAAGAGACCGACCTCTCGCCCAAGGAGGCGGCGGTCAAGGCGATGGAAGAGGTGACCGGGCCGGTCATCGCCACGACGCTGGTGCTGCTGGCGGTCTTCGTGCCGACGAGCTTCATGAGCGGCATGACGGGCGTCATGTACAACCAGTTCGGCCTGACCATCGCGGCCGCGACGATCTTCAGCTCCGTCAACGCCCTCACGCTCAGCCCGGCGCTATGCGGCGTGCTGCTCAAGCGATCCAGCGGCAAGAAGAACCCGCTGTTCCGCGCTTTCAACACGGCGATCGAGTCATCGACGGCCGGCTACACGAAGCTGGTCACTCAGTCGGTCCGCAAGGCTGCGATCGCCCTGCTGCTGTTTGCGGGGCTGAGCCTCGTAGGCGTCTTTGGCTACTCGTCGCTGCCGGGCGGCTTCGTGCCGGACGAAGACCAGGGCTATTTGATGGCCGGCGTCGTGCTGCCCGACGCGGCCTCGCGCGAGCGGACGCGCGCCGTCACGGCCGAGGTCGACCAGATGGTCGGCGAGACCGAAGGCATCAAGTCGTTCATCCAGATCAACGGCTACTCGCTCATCGACGGCGTCGCGAACCCGAACGTCGCGTCGTACATCATGACGCTCGAGCACTGGGACGATCGCGACCGCACGCAGCCACAGATTCTGCGTGAGCTGCAGGGCAAGCTTGCGACGGTCATCGACGGCTTTGCGTTCGCCTTCCCGACGCCGCCCATTCCAGGACTCGGGACCAGCGGCGGGTTCGACATGCAGCTGCAGGACCGTGCGGGTGTCGGCGTGGAGACGCTGCAGAACGTCGCCTTCAACCTCGCCGCCGACGCCAACACGCAGAGCAACATCACCGGGGCCAACAGCTCGTTCCGCGCGAACGTGCCGCAGCTCTTCGTCGACGTGGATCGCGAGAAAGTCCAGCAGCTGGGCCTGCGGCTGAGCGACGTCTTCGGGACGCTGCAGACGAACCTTGGCAGCAGCTACGCGAATGACTTCAACGCGTTCGGCCGGACCTATCAGGTGAAGGTTCAGGCCGACTCGCCGTTCCGATCGACGCCGAGCGACATCCTGGCGCTGCGGGTTCGCGACGCGGACGGCAACGAGATTCCGATGTCGGCGGTCGCGACGGTCGAGCAGCGGTTCGGGCCGTCGAGCATCAATCGCTTCAACCTCTATCCGGCGGCGAGCATCAAGGGCTCGGCCGCGCCGGGTGCGTCATCGGGCGAGGCGCTGGACCTGATGGAGCAGATCGCCGGCCAGTCACTGCCGACGTCGATGGGCTTCGAATGGACCGGCCTGTCGTATCAGGAGAAGGAAGCCAGCGGCGGCGTGCTGATCATCTTCGCCCTGTCGATGCTGCTGGTCTTCCTGACACTCGCGGCGCAGTACGAGTCGTGGACGCTGCCGGCGGCGGTGCTGCTCGCCGTGCCTCTGGGGCTGCTGGGCGTCGCGGCCGGGTGTCTGGCACGTGGCTTTGACAACAACGTTTACACGCAGATCGGCGTGGTCTTGCTCATCGCGATGGTCAGCAAGAACTCCATCCTGATCATCGAGTTCGCTCGTGAGAAACGGAGCGAAGGCCTGTCGCCAGCCGACGCGGCGATCGAGGCGGCGCGGCTTCGGTTCCGGCCGATCCTGATGACGGCGTTCAGCTTCGTGCTCGGCACGGCACCGCTGGTCGTCGCGACCGGCGCTGGCGCTGGCGCACGGACCAACCTCGGCACGGCCGTCTTCATGGGCCTGATCGTCGCGACGATCTTCGGCGTCATCTTCACGCCCGCGATCTACCGCGTCGTGCAGGGGACGAGCGAGCGGTTCGGGCGTCGATCGAACGACGAAGCCGAGGCCGACGTCGTTCCAGCTGCGGCGGAGCCGGCGTGAAGCGGTTTCGCTTCGCCTACCTGTTGGCGGCGTTGGTGCTGATCGCGTTCGTTCGGCCGTTTCTGGTCGGGCAACTGCTGGGTGTGGGCGTGATCGATCTGCTGCTGTTCGTCACGCTATTGGCCGGAGCGTTCGCGGCCGTCGAGTCGAGGGTGCGGCTGATGATCGTGTCGGGCCTGGCGGTGCTTTCGGCGGTGTCGCAGGTGCTGCTGTTGGCTGCGGATGTGTTCGCCGCGAGCATCGTCTTTTTGGTGACGACGATCGCGTTCTACGGCATGGTCGCCGGATCGTTGCTCACGACGATGTTCCACGGCCGGCGTGTGACAGGGGACACCATCTGTCAGGCGATCTCGATTTACCTGCTGCTGGGCCTGCTCGGGACGATGGGGTTTGCGCTGCTCGAAGCGATCGTTCCGGGCTCGTTCACCTTTGCCAACGCCGCCGCCGAGGCGAACGAGCGGTTCGACCGATTCCTGGGCTTCAGCTTCGTCACGCTCACGACGCTCGGCTACGGCAACATCTCGCCCGCCACACCACGGGCCGACGCGCTGGCGACCGCGCTGGCGGCGGCGGGTCAGATCTATCTGGCGATCGTCGTCGCCCGACTCGTCGGGATTCAGGTCGGCCAGCAGCAGGCGAAGGTCAACTCGTGAGCTCGTCCAACGCCGCGCCGAAGTTGGCCCGCAGGATGCCAAAGTCGGCCAGATCAATCACGCCGTCGTAGTTGAAGTCGCCGGTGCTGAAGAGGCCAGGCGACCCGAAGTTGGCCCGCAGAACGCCAAAGTCCGCAAGGTCGACGACGCCGTCGTCATTCGCATCGCCGGCAAGCACGTCGAAGTTGAACAGCACGTCGCCCGCCAGCGTGTTGCCCGCGCGGTCCTCGGCGTTGCCGGCCAAGAGCGTCACGCTGTACTGGCCGTTGGGCAGCGGGCCGAACGTGCCGATGTCGTACTCGAGCTCGATCGCGCGCCCGAAGTCGGTGACCGCAACGTTGAACTGCGACGTCGGGATCGGCGTGAAGTTGCTGGTGTTGAGGACGCTGATCTGTGCCGGATCGATGCTCTCGGCAACGTCTTCGTCGAAGGTCAGGCGAATCGTCTGAGACGCGTCGAGCTTGACCTCGCCCTGGCCGACGGGTTGCCTGGTGTCGCCGATTCGGCCGCTGAGCCAGTCGAACAGGTTGATCGCGTAGTCGCGATTGTCGAAGCGATTGATGTTCGTGCCGGCACCGTTCTGATTGAAGAACGTGTTGCGATCGAAGTGCGCCGCGATCCGGCCGCCGTCGAGTTCGGCGATGGCGAGGCTGGCGTCGTCTGACGTGACGGAGCGTGCCGGTGCGCGGCCGGGGCGGTCGTTGTCGCTGGTGTTGCCCTTTGCGACAGCCAGCCGCTGGCCGGTGGTCGCGTCGGCAAGGTTGACGGGGCTCACGCCCTCGCCGTCAAAGCGGTCGATGCCGCTAAAGATCGGGTGCGTCGGGACGACAAAGTCGCCCTGATCGCGGAAGAGCGAGTAGGTGCCGCGATCCTGGTTCATCTTCCAGCCGATCACGTCGAGGAACGGCTGATCGCTGGCCGGGGCGTCGCCCCAGTTGCTGCCGAAGTTGGCATCGCTGATGAAGAGCGTCGCCCCGCCGCGTCGGACGTAGTCCTCGAAGGCGTCGACGGCAGTCTGGTCGTAGGTGGCGTTGTTCGAGCCGAAGACGACGACGTCGTACTGGAGCAGGTCGATCGTCTCCAGGTCGATGTGCACGCCGTCCGTCTGACCGGTGGCCGGTGCGTCAGCTTCGACGGTCTCGGTGATCTGCGAAACGTCGTAGCCGGCATCGCGCAGGGCCGTGGCGAAAGTGCCCCAGCCGTGATTGCCGTTGAACTCTTGGAAGTTGTCGATGTCGGCGAGCTGTTCCGTCCGGCCGAAGTCGTTGTTGGCCTCCAGGAAACCGCCCGACCGGTCGGCCCCGCGAATGAAGAGAATGCGCTCAGGATCAGCATCGCCCGCCACCGTGGAGAGGAGTCGTCGTGCCTCCAACGCCTCCACAGGCAAGGCCGCCTTGGCGTTGATGGGAGACGGAGCAGATTCGGCGCGGCGGAGAGATCGAGACATGGGCAAGGGTGGCTTTTCGCCGACCAACGTACCCGCGCAACGCCCGCGTGGCAGCGCGAAAGTCGCCGATCAGAGCAGCGATCGCGCGAGCCACAACCCGTAGCCGATCGCCAGCAGCCCCGCGATATCGAGCGCGACAATGCCCCAGTACCCGTGACGCCAGTCGACCACCGTCGACACGACCATGATCGGGCCGAGCACGACGAGCAGCGCCCACCAAGCCAACGCTCCGGACGACTCGCTCAGCAACCACGAGATCGCCAGTCCGGCGATGCCCGTCACGAGCCACGCGACCGGCCAAACCCACGGCACCGTTTCGCCACGAAGCTTGAGCACCACCAGCAGAGCCGCCGAAAGCGGATAGCTGGCGGCAACGATCAGCAGGATCAGGCGTCCGGTCGCGATGGCCGACTGCGGGTCGCTCACGGCGTCATGGCCTCGGGCTGACGGGCCAGCGGCATCGGCACGACGGTGACGTCACCGATCTGGTCGAGCTGCGTCTTGACCGCGTCGGCCGGGGCGACGACGACAATCGAGAGCAGATCGGGCGTCGCGTAGCTGGCGATGACGTTCTGCACGTCCTGGACGTCGACGCCGGCGATCTTCTGGCCGTAGTCGTTGAAGTAGCTCAGCGGGTAGCCGTTGAGCAGGATGTTCCCGCGGAGGTTGGCGAGCTGGCCGACGGTCTGTTGGCTCAGGACGAGGCTGCCGGCGACGCGGCGCTGGGCGTCGACGAGCTCTTCCTCGCTGACGGACTCGCTGGCCATCCGCGTGAGGACGCCAAAAGCCGTCGTGATCGCCTCGCCCGTCGTTTCGGGCCGCGTGGCGAAGCCGACGAAGAACTCGCCGACGTGTCGGCCTGGGTTGAACCTGCCGCCGGCCCCGTAGGTCAGGCCCTTCTCGGCCCGCATCGCCTGGTTCAGCCGCGACTCGATGCCACCGGCCAGGACCTGCGTCGCGACGCTGGCGGCGTACTTCTCGTCGGAGTCGATCTTGAACGCTCGGTTGCCCAGCCGCACCGCCGACTGTCCACCGCCGGGGTTGTCGACGAGCAAAATCTGCGGGCGGTACGCGGACAGCTCGTAGGCAATCGGATCGATCGTCTTCGAGGATGACAGCTTCACGCCGTCCAGCAGCTTGCTCGCGAACTCGGTCGCCTCGGCCTCGTCGAGGTCGCCGGCGAGGATGAGCGTCTGACCCTCACGGCCATACGCACGCTTCACGTGCTCGACGGCGTCTTCGAGCGTCAGCGACGCGACGATCCGCGGGTCGGGGTTACGCCCGGCCGGCGTGTCGCCGAAGAGCAGTGTGTCCAACTCGCGCGAAGCGACGCCGGACGGATCGCTCAACGACTGTTGCAAACCGGCCGCGGCACGGGCACGCAGGTTGGCGAACTCGCGCTCGTCGAGGTTGGGCTGCGTGAGCAACTCGTTGGCGAACATCACGGCGTCGGCCATCGAGCCCTTGGGGAAGGAGCCGGTGACCCGCGTGTGGTCGCCACCGTCCGAGGCCGAGAGCGAGATGCCGGCGGCGTCGAGGAGCTCATTCTGCTCCGCCGCCGATCGACCGGCAGAGCCACGCGTGAGCAGGTCGGCCGCGAGGCTCGCGAGTCCGACCTTGTCAGCCGGGACCGCGTCGCTGCCGTAGCCGGGCATGATGAGCGTCATGCCGACCAGCGGCTGGCGCGTGTCGCGTATCAGGATGACCTGCGTGCCGTCGACGTCGAACACGACGCCGGTGTCGAAGTTGGCAGCGATGATGTCGGCCGGGACCGGGGCGGCGGTCGAATAGTCCGCCGGGAACTGCACTTCAGCGGTGGTCGTCTCGTTGTCGGAAGGCGGCGTCGACTCGGGCTCGGTCGCCTCCATGTCGTTGGACTCGTCAGTCGCTTCCGGGGCTCCGGACGGATCGCGGCCGGGCA
>JBCDKH010000173.1 GCA_038746835.1 Planctomycetota bacterium
CACGAGCGGCCCAATCCACGCCTGCGGCCTCGGTGCCCGCGATACCCTCCGCATCGAGGCGGGCTTGCCGCTATACGGCCAAGAGCTGACTGGCGAGATCGATCCGATCGGTGCCGGCTTCGGCTGGGCCGTAGGCAAAGAGCACGATTTTTCCGGCAGCGACCGCATTCGCCAGATCGCCGAAGACGGGCCCGAGAAGGTGCTGGTCGGCCTCGAGCTTGACGGCCGGCGCACCGCCCGCACCGGACAGGCCGTCATGGCCGACCTCGTGCCGATCGGCGAGGTCACCAGCGGCTGCCTCTCGCCCACGCTCGGCAAGAGCATCGCGATGGCCTACGTCGCCTCCACCTACGCCGGCATCGGCGAGTTGCTGGGCGTCGACTTCAAACGCGAGGTCGTCCGCTGCAAGGTCGTCCCGCTGCCGTTCTACAAGCGGCCTTCGTGACGTCAGACAACCCGTAGGGTGGGCTTCAGCCCACCTCTGTGATCGGAAAATCCTCGCAAATCGATGGCGGGCCAACGCCCACCCTACAAGTTGCCATGCCCATCCCCAACGACCGCCGGTACCTCGACACGCACGAGTGGCATCTCGCCGACGGCGACGTCTGCACCATCGGCATCACCCAGCACGCGGCCGACGAGCTGACCGACGTCACCTACGTCGACCTGCCCGAAGCCGGCAGCGAAGTCGTCGCGGGTGAGGCCTTCGGCGAGGTCGAATCCGTCAAGGCCACCGCCGACCTCGTCAGCGGCGTCTCCGGCGAAGTCGTCGAGGTCAACGAAGACATCGTCAGCGACCCGTCGCTCGTCAACTCCGACCCCCACGAGGGCGGCTGGATGATCAAGGTCCGCATGACCGACGCCACCCAACTCGACGTCCTCCTCGACGCCGAGGGTTACGCCACCCAGACCGGCGCCGAGGAATAAGTCGCTTATCGCGTTCCGTCATCCTGAGCGAGCGCAGCGAGTCGAAGGACCTCGCCTTGCCAAACGCGCAGAAGCACTGCGAGGTCCCTCGGCTGCGCTCGGGATGACGGACTCCTTCTACGATCACCCCAGCGAGATCGGGCTTGCACCCTGAACGCCGCCCATACCACCGCTGGGACCGCTCGGGGCGTCGTCTTCGCCCTGGGCCTTGGAGACCGGCTTCTGCCACGCTTGGCTGACTTTGCGGAGGACGTCGGTCATGTCGGCCTGGGCGATGCTGAAGGCCTTGACCCGCAGGTTGCCCGCGATCGTCTGCTGCATCTGCTCCAGCTCCTGACGCTCGCCGGCCGTCACGGGCTGGCCCATCTGTTCGTTGCGGGCGAGCACCATCGCCTTCTGCTCGAACTGCTGCAGCAGCCGGCCGGCCTCGGGATCGTCGCGAAGAGCCTTGCTCGCCTTGGCGTATTGCTCGAAGACGGGGTGCTTGGCGACCAAGTCGCCCAGCTTCTGGGCCGCTTCGATGGCGTCGGTTTCGATCTGCTTGGCATCGTTGTCGTCGGGCATGGCAGTAGTGTTGGACCGATGGCCGACCGTTACCACCGGCAAACCATCCTGCCGCAAATCGGCGACGCGGGCCGACGCAAGCTCGCCGACGCGACCGCCGTCATCGTGGGCGTCGGAGCCCTCGGGACAGTCTCCGCCGACCTCCTCTGCCGCGCGGGCGTGGGCCGACTGATCCTGGTCGATCGTGACCTGGTCGAGCTGTCCAACCTGCAGCGACAGACGCTCTTCGCCGAAGCCGACGTCGGCCAGCCCAAAGCCGTCGCCGCCGCCGAACGCCTGTGCGCAGTCAACAGCGACATCACGATCGAGCCCCGCCCGACGGACGTCACCTCGGCCGACGTCGCCGACCTCGTGACCGACGCGACGATCGTCCTCGACGGCACCGACAACGCCGAGACGCGCTACCTGCTCAACGACGCCTGCGTGAAGCTCGGCGTGCCGTGGGTCTACGCCGGTGCCGTCGGCACGACGGGCCGGGCGATGGGCGTCGTCCCGGGCAAGACGGCGTGTCTCCGCTGCGTCTTTCCAGAGCCACCCGAGCCCGGGACGCTTCCGACCTGCGACACCGCAGGCGTCCTCGCAATGGCAACCGGTGTCGCTGCCAACCTGCAATCCGCGGTTGCACTGCGCCTGCTCACCGACGCCGAAGCGGAAGCTTCGGGTTCTGAGACAACGGAGTCCGATGCCACGATCCCCGAAGCTTCCGCTTCGGCGTCGGTGCTCCACTCCTTCGACGTCTGGACCGGCAGCTTCCGACGCGTCACCGTCCGTCGCGACCCGGATTGTCCCTGCTGCGGACGACGCGAGTTCCCGTTCCTCGACGCACCACCGCCCGAAAGCGTCGAGCTCTGCGGCCGCGACACGATCCAGCTTCGTCTCGGGAGTCGCCTCGACCTGGAATCGCTCGCCACACGCTGGGCCGACGTCGAGGGCACACGCTCGGCGACGCGGTTCCTGGCGAAGCTCAAGCCGGCTTCGTCGGACGTGTCGCTCAGCGTCTTCGCCGACGGGCGTGTGCTGGTACAGGGCACGCAGAACGCGTCTGTCGCGCGAGCCACGGTTGCGAAGTACATCGGGACGTGACCCCCACTCCGTCATCCCGAGCGCAGCCGAGGGACCTCGCAGCGGTTCTGCCCATTCACGCAAACGAGGTCCTTCGACTCGCTGCGCTCGCTCAGGATGACGAGCTGGTCATGCCATCTACCGTGCGCCATGCCTGAGGACGCACTGATGATCGGCGTGAGCGGAATGCGGGGCACCGTCGGCGGGACGCTGACGCCGGCCGTCGTCTCGCGCATGGCTGGGGCGTTTGCCAAATGGCTCTGGAGCCGGCACGACCGGCCGAACGACGAGCCGCCGAAGGTCGTGCTGGGCCGCGACTCCCGACCGTCGGGCGTCTACGTCCGCGACGCCGCCGCTGCGACGCTGGTGGCGGCGGGCATCGAGCTCATCGACCTCGGCATCGTCAGCACGCCGGGCGTCGCGATGATGGTGACGTACCTCGAAGCCGACGCCGGCATCGTCGCGACCGCCTCGCACAATCCGATCGTCTGGAACGGCCTGAAGTTCCTCGACGCCACCGGCATCGCACCGCCGCCCGACGACGTCGCCGAGATTCGCGGGTTCTACGACGCCGACGACCCGCCGCTGGTGCCGGTGGATCGGCTCGTCCAGCCCAAAAGCGATCCGACGACGCACGCGTATCACGTCAAACGCGTGCTCGACGGCCGCGACATCCTCGGCATCAGCACCAAGGCGTACAAGGTCGTCCTCGACAGCGTCAACGGGGCCGGCTGCGTCACCGGAGCGACGCTCCTGAGCAAGCTCGGCTGCCGCTTGGTCCACCTCGGCGACAAGCCCGACGGCCAGTTCCCGCACGAGCCCGAGCCGACCGAGGCCAACCTGCAAGGCCTCTGCGACGAGGTCCGCCGACAGAAGGCGGCCGTGGGTTTCGCGCAGGATCCCGACGCCGACCGACTCGCCATCGTCGACGAGAACGGCACGTACATCGGCGAGGAGTACACGCTGGCTCTGTGTGCCCGGGCCATCCTGAGCAAGAAGAAGGCCGGCACGATCGTCGCGAACCTGTCGACCAGCCGCATGATCGACGACGTCGCGGCGCGCTTCGGCGGAACCGTCATCCGCACGCCAGTCGGCGAGGCCAACGTCATCCAGGGCATCCGTCGCGAGAACGCCGTCCTCGGCGGCGAGGGCAACGGTGGCGTGATCGACCCACGCGTCGTCGGCGGACGGGATTCGCTGGTCGCGATGACGCTCGTCCTGACGCTGCTGGCCGACACCGGCATGACGCTCAGCGAGCTCGTCGCCGACATGCCGCAGTACGTGATTGTGAAGGACAAGCTGCCGCTGGCGAAGAAGGAGGACGCCGAGCCGGTGATCGACCAGGTGGCCGAGCGGTTCAGCGAGGAGCACATCAACACGTCCGACGGCCTGCGTATCGACTGGCCCGACGGCTGGCTGAGCGTCCGGGCCAGCAACACCGAGCCGATCCTCCGCATCATTTGCGAAGCCCCCGACGAGACCAGCGCCCACGCCCGCATCGCTGAGGCAAGAAAAGCGGCCGCGATCTGATCTGAAACCGCCGACCGGGCTGGCCGACACTCCTAGTGTGGAGCGAGGTCGATCATGCCCGAAGGAGCCCCAGACAATCCGGCCTGCGAGCACTGCAGCAAGCCAAAGACGGTCCACGTCACGGAGATCAAGGCCGGGCAGAAGATCGAGAAGCACCTGTGCAAGGACTGCCCGTTCGTCAACGAGGGCGTCGGTGCAGGTGCCGGCGGCAAGTCGCACCAGCCGATCAACGAACTGCTGAGCAACTTCGTCCTGGCCCACAGCGGGGCAGGAGCGTCGACCGCCCAGAAGAAGTGCGAGGTCTGCGGCATGACCTGGGCCAAGTTCAAGCAGGGCGGCCTGCTCGGGTGCGAGAACGACTACAGCCTCTTCGAAGAACAACTCACGCCGCTGCTGAAGCGGGCGCACGAGGGCTCGACGCACCACACCGGCAAGGTCCCGACCCGCCGGCGTGGCGACGGTGCGGTTCGGAAGCGTCCCAACATGAACCGCCTCCGCCGCGAGCTCACCCGCGCGGTCGAGGCCGAGGACTACGAAGCAGCCGCCCGGCTTCGCGATCAGATCGCCGAAACGGAGGGAAACTGAGCCCCGGCGTCTGACACGTCTCTGCCTTCGGCTCAGCTTCTGACTTCTCGCTTCTCAGCCTCTTCTGCCCGCCCATGAAACTCTCCGACCTCACAGGCAAAGCCGGCGAATGGCTCCGCGGGAGTGGGCCGATGAGCGAGACGGTCATCAGCAGCCGCATCCGGCTCGCACGCAACGTCAAGGGCTACACGTTTCTCACCACCGCCAGCCGCAAGCATCGTCGCGAGCTCGAAGGCCGCATCCGCGAGACCATCCTCGACGCCGACCTCGCCCCCAAGACGCTCTACGTCGACCTCGACCAGGCGACCGAGCTCGACCGAGAGCTGCTCGTCGAGCGCCACCTCATTAGTCGTCACCACGCCGCCGCCGAAGGGGCACGAGGTGTGGCCGTTGGCTCGGAAGAAGACCTGTCGATCATGGTCAACGAGGAGGACCACCTCCGACTCCAGGTCCTCAAGTCCGGCCTGCAGCTCGACGAGGCGTGGGAGCAGATCAACGACGTCGACGACGCCCTCGAAGAGCAGCTCGAGTTCAGCTTCCATCCACGCTTCGGCTACCTCACCGCCTGCCCGACCAACGTCGGCACGGGCATCCGCGTCAGCGTCATGCTCCACCTGCCGGCGCTCAAGCTGCTCGGCGAGATCGAGAAAGTCTTCCGCGCCGCCAAAGACATGAAGCTCGCCGTCCGCGGCCTCTACGGCGAAGGCACCGAAGCCACCGGCGACTTCTACCAGGTCTCCAACCAGACCACCCTTGGCAAGGACGAGCAGGAGCTGATCAGCGACTTCAAACACACGACGATCCCCAAGATCATCGACTACGAGCACCAGGCCCGCCGGACCCTCCGAAGCGAACGCGCCACCGCGCTCGACGACATCGTCTTCCGCGCCCTGGGCGTCCTCCGCTCCGCCCGCCTGATGAGCAGCGAGGAAGCCCTCAAGCTCCTCAGCCACCTCCGCCTCGGCATCCACCTCGGCCGGGTGAAAGACATCGAGATCCAGGCCGTCAACGAGCTGGTCCTCATGACCCAGCCAGCACACCTCCAGAAGCTGATGGACAAGAAGCTCGAAGGCGACGACCGCAAAGCCGCCCGAGCGGAGTTCATCCGCTACAAGCTCAAAGCGGTGTGATTTCCTCACGGCCAGCGGTCGAGCCCGTTGGTGGGCAGGCGAGGGCTGCTGCGGGTTGCTTCGTGTGCAGGCCCGAAACCTCACTTTTCGCAGGCCTTTGATGAACGCCACCAGCCCGTCGCTGCTCGTTGCTCGGTTGCTCATCGCTGCCGCTGCGAGCGCGTTTGTCTCGGCTCAGGCAAGCGGCCAGCTTTCAGCTGACACAAGCGGTGAGCTTGCTTCGACCGAGTCGGACGGCGACGAACCCGTCATCACTCCGACCCCGCTCGGGACGGCCGCCGGGCAAGGTGGCATCGGCATCGCGTACGCGCCGTATATCGAAAGCACGACGTCCTCGGACTACACCGACGCAGGCAGCTTGTTTTTCCGCTTCGGCCTCGTCGAGAACCGCGTCTCCAGGCGACACTACGGTTTCGGCGAGGTTCGGCTGACCTCCGCCAGTCTCGAAGGGAGCGGGCCGAATCGTTCCAGTCGCCTCCGGGTTATCGACGTGTCCTCCAACAGCGTCTCGACGCCGCTCGACGACGGTTTTGGTCTGATCTACGGCGGGGGTGTCGGATTTTCGTGGATCGAGCAAACGGTCGATCGAGTCGACGGTCGTGATCTGAACGAATCGACCCTTGGTTTGCTCATCCGCGGAATCTTCGGCGGCACGTACCGATTTAGCAACCAAAGCGAAATCACACTGGGTGTTGACTTGAACGTCGTCGCAGGGGACTTTGACGACTTGGCTGACGACTCGACAGACATCGGATTGCTCGTGACCCCGAGCGTCACACTTCAATTCGAGTATCGATTCTGACGCCTCACACGCCTCTCGAATGCGGTGGTCGGTTTGGCCTCCCCGGATGCATTGGAACAGCTCGTTGACGCTCGTCCCGCGGGCGGGCTTATCAGCATCATGACGGCCGAAGTTGTCGGACGTACGGACGCCTGACACGTTGTGCCGATTTCCCGGGCATGAGTCGATCCGGGCGAGACAGTGCCAAACTCAAGAAGCGACGTGGCGGATCGCACGATCCTGCGGCGCGGCGGATCGCGCGGCTGCGCGAGACGTTCGCCTGCTTCGACGAAGCCTTCGACCTTGGCCTGAAAGCGCGGTTCGACGCGCTGACGCTGCGTGAGCGGCGATTCATTGCGCAGTTCAAGATCCCGGATCCCGAAGTGGCATTCGCGATCGATCCGCGGCTGCACGAGCCCAAGAAGGTCGACGCCAACGAGCGACGGTTCCGCGACCACATCCGGCAGCTCTTTCGTGAGACCGCAGTCGAAGTTGTCGAGGATCACCCCAAGAAGGGCAGCATCGCTGTCCGCGACATCTACGGCTGCTTCCTGGGCATGTGCTCAGCCGGAAGACTGGCGGAAGACCACAGCCGGAAGATGGAATTGAAGGCGAAACACGCCGAGCAACCGGATTCGGAAGCCACCGCCGGCGAGCAGTCGTGGGAGAGGATCAACACCTTTCTGGCCGACGCGGGCGCGGCGTTTCGGCACGTCAACGGCGAGGGCAACAACAGCCTTTTCATGCGCAGCGCCGCTCGGCTACACCACAACCTCGGTGCCGAACTCGCCCGCCGCAGCAGCATGGCTGGCAACGTCCTCGTCAGCGAGATCGGCCAACGCAACGCACGCTTTGGGCTGCAACTCATCGTCACGATCACGCTGCTGCCGACCCAAAGCCGGACCATCCGGCTCGACGGCATTCCGCGCCGCACCTTCGACGTCGCCCGCGACAATCACAAGGGCGGACTGAACAAGATCGCGTGGAAGCCGATCGATGTCGGCGTTGCGATGCCAGACCCGGAACGCGAGCGACCCGTCGTCGTCCAGGGACACGCGCTCGACCAGCTCCAACAACGCCTCAAGCTTCCCGGGGCCGAGGACTTCCTCGAAGTCTGGTTGCACGAGAGCCTCGTCGAACCCAAGATCGTCGACCGACGCGGCAAGGATCGCAAAGAGCTCCTGATTGCCTACCGAATCCACGACGATCGGCTC
>JBCDKH010000174.1 GCA_038746835.1 Planctomycetota bacterium
CGCCATCGCCCAGGCAAACACGGCTCGACTCGGCGTTACGTGACGCACTGGCACGAGTTTATGACGTCTCGTCCGGGCTGGCGGATCGGTTGTGGTGAAACGCCGCGGTCGGGCGAAACGCAAAGCCGCAAAGGTGCAAAGGTCCGCAAAGAGCCGAAGAATGATTCAAAAGCGGATCTCAGGCTTTTCCACTGCCCTTTGCGGCTCTTTGCCTCTTCGCGTCTTTGCGTTGAAAACGAACGACCCGAAAGCAGATGCGACGAAGATCAGTTGTGCCGCTCCAAGAATAACTGCAAAGACCGTCATGGCCTGCTGGGCCCAGGCGAGGTCGGCGAAGAGGTCGATTTTGGTGGGTTCGGCGTAGCGGCGGGGCATGCCGAAGATGCCGAGGACGTGCATCAAGCCGAACGTGCCGTTGAAGGCGACGTAGGTCGTTGCGATGTGAATCTTGCCGAGTGTGTCGCTCATCCGTCGGCCGCCAGTGAGGCGGGGCCAGAGCCAGTAGAGCCCGGCGAAGCAGGCGAATAGGCTGCCGCCGAAGAGCGTGTAGTGGAGGTGGGCAACGACGAAGTAGGTGTCGTGCAGCTGGACGTTGATCGCCGGTGCCGCCAGGACCAGCCCGCTCAAGCCGCCGATCACGAAGAGGGAGACGAACGCGTAGATCGCCCACGTCGCGGCCGTGCTGCGGGGCCGGCCCTTGGCGATCGTCGCGAGCCACGTCACGACCAGAATCGCGCTCGGCACGGAGATCAGCATCGTCGACGCGCTGAAGATCAGCGCGCCCGACGGGTCGAGCCCGCTCTGATACATGTGGTGCGCCCAGACGCCGAAGCCAAGGACGCTGACGGCGACGATGCACCCGGCGGCGGTCTTGTAGCCGACGTGGCCCCGGCCGTGTCGCGCGAGGATGTCGCCGGCAAGGCCGTAGGCGGGCAGGATGAGCAGATAGACGAGCGGGTGCCCATAGAACCAGAACAGGTGCTGGTGCAAGAGCGGCTGGCCGTCGCGTTGCGGGCTGAAGAAGCCGGTCAGGCCGTGCGCGTCGAGGAGGTTCATCGCCATCGCCAGCACGATGACAGGTCCCGCCAGCAACCCCACCGCCGCCGCCGCCGCCCAGCCCCAGACGGAGAGTGGCAGCGTCCCGCGTCGTCGCAACGCCACGGTCGCGAGCAGGGCGATCGCTACGAAGCCGCCACCCGTCGCCCAAAGTGCGATCGCGCAGAACCAGGCGCTCTGTCCGTCGAACGCGACGATCTGGACGAGCTGCAGGAGCCCGTACGACACCGCGAGACTGACCAGCAAGAGAGGTAGCTGCGTGGCTACGGCCCGCAGTCCCGATCCGGTGGAAAGGAAGGAGCGACCCAGGCTCCACATCGCCAACGCGACGACGATCCAGTTCGTGTAGAGCGCCAGCAACGTCCACCGCGATTGCACACGATCGAAGCCGCTGCCTTGCTCCAAGCGAAGCCAGCTCGCGGCGTCCGCGTCGAATGGACGCCACCGCGCTGCGACTTCCACGCCGCTCGACAGCGGGGCATAGCCCGTCCACCCCGACGCCGCCCAGCCGACCAGCAGGATCGACCCGCCCAGCAGCGTCAGCCACCAGCCGACGCGTGCCAGCCCGGGCAGTGCCAGCGTCGTCCGGCACATCCGCGGCACGTTTGCCAGGCCCAGGCCCCACGCGATGGCCGGGACCGCGACGAGCCAGACCATGATCGTGCCATGCAGCGTGAAGATTTTGGCGTACGAGTCGAGCGGCATCACGCCGCCCGGCCAGTCGTGCCGGCTGCCGAGCCACGGCACCGCGTCGTCGGGCCACGCCAGCTTCCATCGCATGCCCAGCGCCAGCAGTCCGCCGAACAGAAACGCTCCGGCGGAGAGGAGCAGGAAGCGACGCCCGATGCGGACACCTTCGCAGCCGCGGCTCAAGACGGCTCCTCCACGATGAGCTCGCCCAGCATCTGCGTGTGGCCCCAGCCGCAGAACTCGGCACAGAGCACCTGAAACGTCCCCACTTCCGTCGGCAGGAAACGGATCTGTCCCGTGTGACCCGGCACGGCGTCCATCTTCACACGCATCGCCGGGACGAAAAAGTCGTGGATGACATCACGCGAACCGAGCGTCACCTCGACGGCGCGGTTCACCTCGACCGTCGGCACGCGGGCCAGGGCAGATTGCCAGTCGTCATCCCAGCCGCCGGGGTCGGCGAAGTCCTTGCCGAGGCGATTGACGACGTCGGTGTAGCGGCCGATGGCGTCCTGCCGCTCGTCTTCCGGAAGCTCGGCCGGTCCAGCGACGCCCGCGAAGATGTATGGCGGCGGATCGGCAGCGGTGGCGGCGTCGATGATGCCGGGATTGGGCCAGAGCTCGTCGTCAGGTTTCGGGAAGACGAGGTATCGGCCGAGCTCGCCGTCGTCGCCGGGGCCGACGGTGTTCCAGGCGAAGCGTTCGCCGATGACGAGGAGTCGTTGCACATCCGTCGCCTGCGAGAGGTCGCTGCGGTTGTCTTTGAGCTGTCGCCAGTGTCGCTCGCTGACGGCGAACATGACGACAAGACCCAGCGTCATCACGCCGGCCGCGATCGGGGCCCAGGCCATCCGACTGTCGCCGCCGCGACGCAGCCAGACGACGACCAGTCCGACGTGGACCAGCAGCATCGCCAGCACGACAATTCCCAGAAACAGCCGCAGCAAATCGTCGACGTCCCGCCCGTGCATCGACGCGGAGGCGAGGCTGACCAGGGCGGCGGGCACGCATAGTCGTACGTCGCCCGATTCGGCGAAGTGCCTGCGGCAGAACGTCTCACGCGTTTCAGCGCACGCACCGCGCAGCGTCGCAGGCTCTCTACGCTGGCGACGTGCCTCATCCGACCTTGCGTGAGTTGATGAATGTCTGCGCCGACGCCGCCGTCGTGGCGGGGCGGCGGTCGCTGGGGTACTTCGGGCTCAAGGCGAGCCAGCTCGGCGTCGAGGCGAAGGGCGACGACACGCCTGTCACCGTCGCCGATCGGCTCGTCGAGGACGTCTGCCGGGCCGAGCTATCGCGTCGCTACCCGAGTCACACCATCAAGGGCGAGGAGCGCGAGGACCACGCCGGCGACGACCGATTCACCTGGTTCATCGATCCGATCGACGGCACCAAGAGCTTCGTCCAGGGCGTCCCGCTCTATGGCACACTCGTCGCATGCCTCGTCGACGGCGTGTCGCGCGTCGGGGCGATCTACCTGCCGGCGCTCAACGAGTTGATCGTCGCGGCCGACGGCGAGGGCTGCTGGCACGACGGCCGGCGTTCGCGGTGCAGCAATGTGACGGACATCGCAGACGCGACCATCACGGCCGGCAGCATCACGCGGTCCATCGACCGCTCCGACGCCTACCGCGACCTTGCCGATCGGGCCAAGCTCAACCGTGGCTGGGGCGACGCGTTCGGTTACGCGCTGGTCGCGACGGGTCGCAGCGAGGCAATGATCGATCCGAAGATCAGCCCGTGGGATTGCGCCGCCATGCCGCCGATCTTCCGAGAGGCCGGCGGCTGGTGCGGCAATTGGGGCGGCCAACAGGACATCCACGGCCCGGATTGGCTTGCATGTGCTGCCGGCGTGAAGGACGAGGTGCTCGCGGCGCTGCAGAAGCACCCGAACCGAGACCATTGGGGAAGCTGATCTTGCCGGCGAGCCGCTCAGGCCTTCATCCGGATGACGCTCTTCTGGTAGTTCTCAAACCACCTGGCGGCTTCGTCGTCAGAAAGCGCTTTGCCAAGCAGCGGCTTGATGGCCTTCAAGCCTGCGAGCGCCCCTCGGAAGTGCGGCAGGGCAAACTGACTGAACCGCAGATCTTTCACGAAGCCCAGGACGGCTTTGCGGAAGAGGAAGGCCCGTTGACGCTTGGCGGATAGTTCGCGATTCGTGGAGTGCTTCCGGTGCATCATCAACGGCACGACTGCGTAAAGCTGCTCGCGGCTCAGATTGGTCACACGTCCGGCGGGCGAGCCCACGTGGTGGATGTACGCGTCAAGCCGCGTCACGAGGATGCCGTGTCGGCTGATGCGGTACGAAACGTCACTGTCCTCGCCGCCACGGTCGAGCAGGTCTTCGGCGAAGGGCTCTTTCAGCAGCACCGACCGGCGGGCCGTCATGTGCATGCCGGCCATCAGCTGACGCCAACCGATCGGCAATGCCTTCAGCTGATCCGGCAAATCGTGGTCGGGCCAGTCGGCGTCGTAGGGAACGAAGAGGTCATCTGCCTTGAGCCAGCGGCGAACGTTTTGAGCAAGGCCGCCGTGACGGACGCCGTAGGAGTTGACGTACTCGCGATCATCGACCGAGTCGGACGGGGGCTCGGGCGAATCGTCTGGCGTCGGCGGCCGATCGGCAAGCAGTGTCGCGCAGCCAGCGACGAGTTCGTCCGGGTCACTCTCGTAAACCTGCATGACCCGTTCGGCGGTCTCGGGCCAAAGGAGCGAGTCATCATCGATGAGAAACAGCACGTCCGCCGTCGAGAGTTCGACGCAGTGGTTGCGCTGCAGGCTCGCCGACGGCCGTCGAGCTTTCTCGTACGTCAGCGGCACTCGGTCTGCAACGACTTCCTCGATTGCCGCCTTGTTGCCTTCAAAGTCCGCAGACGCATCGACCACGACGACCTCTGCCGGCATCCGACTCTGATCGAGGGCGAGTCGAATGCAGCTTTTGAGGTCGTCACGCCGCTCGTACGTCGCGATCGCCAGGCCCCACGTGAGCTTCTTCGTCGGCGACTTGTCCATCGTGCTGGTCCTTCTATCGGAACAATCGCAAGGCGGCCGCAGACCGGACCAACAGACCCGGAACCCACCGCCCGAGCCCTCTCTCACGATCCTTGGCTATCCGTGTCCAGCACTGGTCGACACCGATGTTTCTGCTGATCCAAAATCCCGACATTCTCGGACGCTTGTGCCTTGGCAAGCGTCCGCAAATGCCGATGCTGCCGCTACATGCCAGCTTCGAAAAGCCCACTCCTCGTCACCGGTGCCGCCGGTTTCATCGGTAGCAACTTCGTCCGCATGGCGGTCGAGCGCGGCGTCGGGCCGATTGTGGCGCTCGACAGCCTGACCTACGCCGGCAACCTCGAGAACCTGGCCGACCTGCTGGAGGGTGACAAGATCGCCTTCGAGAAGGCTGACATCCGCGACGCCGACGCAATGACAACGGTGTTCGAGGAGCACGGCATCCGACGCGTTGCCCACTTCGCCGCTGAAAGCCACGTCGATCGCTCCATCATGGGCTCGGCCGACTTCGTCACGACCAACGTCGTCGGGACGCAGGTCCTGCTCGACCTGGCGAAGGCCGCGGAGGTGACCCGGTTCCTCAACGTCGGCACCGACGAGGTCTACGGCACGCTGCCGGAAGACCAGCCGGAAGTGAAGTTCACCGAAGAGACGCCGCTCCAGCCGAACAGCCCGTACAGCGCGAGCAAGGCCGGCGGCGACTGCTTGTGCCGGGCGTACTACGAGACGCACAAGATGCCGGTGCTCATCACGCGATGCAGCAACAACTACGGGCCGTACCAGTTCCCCGAGAAGCTCATTCCGCTGTTCGTGACGAACCTGATGGAGGGCAAGCAAGTCCCGCTCTATGGCGACGGCCTGAACATCCGCGACTGGCTGCACGTCAGCGACCACTGCGACGCGATACTGACCGTCCTCGAAAAGGGAACGCCCGGCGAGGTCTACAACGTCGGCGGGAACAACGAGCAGACGAACCGGGCCATCACCGAGAAGCTGATCGACCTCTGCGGCCGAAGCTGGGACGAGGCGGTGACGTACGTTGAAGACCGGAAGGGCCACGACCGGCGTTACGCGATCGACGCGAGCAAGATCAAAGCCGAGCTCGGCTGGGAGCCCAAACGCCGCTGGGACGAAGCGATCGCCGAGACCGTCGACTGGTACAAGTCGAACCGCGACTGGTGGCAGTCCATCAAGAGCGGCGCGTATCGCGACTACTACGAGAAGCAGTACGCCAATCGATAGACCTGCGAATCAACCCTCGGTCACGCGCAGCACCTCGTCGACGGTCGTCAGGCCCTGTTCGACCTTGTTCCAGCCGTCTTCGCGCAACACGACGAGGCCCGCCTCGCGGCATTGGCGACGCAGGGCGTTGACCTCGGGATTGGTCGTCACCGCGTCGCGCAACGCGTCGTCCATCTTCAGCAGTTCGTACAAACCGAGTCGGCCCGTGTAGCCGGTCTGGCGACACTTGTCGCAGCCGACGCCCTTGGTCATGTTGCGGGAACAATCGAAGCCGTTGCGTTCGTAGACCGCCTTGGCTTCGTCGCTTGGGACGAAGGTCTCCTGGCAGTGCGGGCAGACCTTGCGAATCAGCCGCTGGGCCAGAATGCCGTTGACGGCGGCGCTGATGAGGTACGGCTCGACACCGATGTTGATGAGTCGCGTGATGCTCGCCGGGGCGTCGTTGGTGTGGAGCGTGCTGAGTACTAAGTGACCCGTCAGCGACGCCTGCACCGCGATGCGGGCCGTCTCGCCGTCGCGGATTTCGCCGAGCATGACGACGTCCGGGTCCTGACGCAGCAGGGACCGCAACGCCGCACTAAACGTCATGCCGATCTTGTCCGTCACCTGCACCTGGTTCGCCGCCTGCAGGTGGTACTCGACCGGGTCCTCGACCGTCGAAATGTTTAGCTTCGCCCCGTCCATGCAGCGGAGCGAGCTGTAGAGCGTTGTCGTCTTGCCCGAGCCCGTCGGGCCGGTGACGAGGAGAATGCCGTGCGGCTGATCGATCAGGTCGCGCCACGTCGCCAGGTGATCGTCGCTGAAGCCGAGCTTCTCCAGCGGCACGTTGATGCTGCGGTTGTCGAGAATTCGGATCACGATCTTCTCGCCAGCCACCGTCGGCAGGGTGCTCATGCGGAGGTCGATCTTCCGGCCCTGCACCACCGCACGGATGCGGCCGTCCTGCGGCACGCGGCGCTCGGCGATGTCGAGGTTGGCCATGATCTTCAGACGGCTGCTGATCGCCGGGGCCATGCTGAACGGCGGGCTCATCGCGCTGAAGAGGATGCCGTCAATGCGGTAGCGGACCTGAAGCTGCTTCTCTTTGGGCTCGATGTGAATGTCGCTCGCGCCCTGTTTGATCGCGTCTGCAATCAAATAGTTGACGAAGCGGATGACCGGCGACTCGCTGCCGGCCTTCTCGAGGTCGTCGGCGTCTTCGGTCTTTTCCTCGACGACGCTCACATCGTCCTCGGCCACCTCGCCGATGATGTCGTTCAGGTTGCCAAGGTCGCTCTGCCCGTCGCTGTCGAGCGACTCGCAGACCTTGGCGACGAAGCCTGGCGTGACGACGACGGCTTCGACCTGACGATCGCCCAGGCGTCGCGTGGCCTCGTCGAGCAGAAAGATGTCCGCTGGGTCCGTGACGCCTAGGCGGACGACTTTGCCGCTGTCAGAAACCGGAATGACGAGGCTGTTCTTGCAGAAGTCGAGCGACAGCCGATCGACGGCCTGCTGGATCGACTCGTCCGTCGGCTTCTCGTCGACAAACGGCGTGTCGTGCAGCTCGGCCAGCGCTTGGTAGACGACTGTCTCGTCGGCACCGGTCTCGACCAGCACGCGTTCGAGCGCCCGGCCGGGACTCTTGGCTAGGACACTCTTCGCCTGCTCGATCACATCGCCCGCGATGCGGCCTTGAAGGACGTCTTCGAGTGTCCGGGTCGCGACCTGCTCCTCGTCAGGCTGCCACAACCCCCCGAACGCGGCGGCGGGATCGGTCGTCGGGTCGAA
>JBCDKH010000175.1 GCA_038746835.1 Planctomycetota bacterium
AGACCGACACCGACTTCATCGTGTGGCGAATCGCGTACGAGTCGGACGTGCTTCAACGACGCGAGGCGGCGATGAATCGAACGCGGCTCGCGGGCTACCTCACGACCAGCCACCGCTTCCTCGCGATGACCAAGCGAAGCCAGTACATCGATCCGGTTGACCCGTTTCACGACGAGAACAGCCGGGCCAAGATCGTGCCGGGTCGACGGAAGTACCTCTTCGTCTACCCGTTCGTGAAGACCAGGCCGTGGTACCTGATGAGCCAGGAAGACCGGCAGACGGCGATGAGTGAGCACATCCGCGTCGGCACGAAGTACCCGAGCGTCAAGCTCAACACGACCTACAGCTTCGGCCTGGACGACCAGGAGTTCGTCGTCGCCTTCGAGACAGACATCGCGTCCGACTTCCTCGACTTGGTGCAGGAGCTGCGCGAGACCGAGGCGAGCAAGTACACGCTGCGTGACACACCCATGTTCACGTGCGTGCGCACTGAGATGCCGGCGATCCTCGACGAGTTGCTTTGAGCACGGGTGGACTCAGCGTGCCAGTTCACGCCAATCAATTTTCAGGCCGGCGTTGTCGATGGCTTCGACGAACAGCTTGATCTTGTAGAGGGATAGCAGCTCGTCCTGTCGTCGCAGCTGCCTTCGCAGTCCGTCGGGAATGCGACGGGCGACTTTCTTGCGCGACACGGCATCGGTCAGACGCCCGTTTGAAAAGAGGTCTTTGGTAAGCGCGATGGTCGCACGCCGAAGGTGGCGGCTCGGCTGTTCGGGCAGGTCCGAGTCGACGTCTTTGCTGTGCGCAATGCTTGCGAACTGTGGGAACTTGCGCGCCATGAACGCGCCGTAGCGCCTTTGCGTGAGGCGGTCGAGCGGGGCTCGGCCACGCAGGTCGACCAGCCGCCAGTCGACGAATGGGAGCAAGACCTCGGCCGTGCCGAGGTGCTGCTGCCACAGACTCGAGACGTAGTGACGCTGTCGGCCAAAGAGGTTGAAGTCGGCGTACGGGTTGCGGCTGGGGTCGAGCGATGTGATGAAGCTGCGAAGTGCCTCGCGAAGCCGCCTGTCGATCGCTGCCTCGGAGTCATGTCGAAGGAGGTACGACCGGTTGACGCGAAACGCGTGCGAGCGGACGAGCGTCTCGACGATGGTTTCCAGGTCATCCGCCGGATCGGGTCGGCCGTTCACGTCGCGCATGAACCAGCCGCCGATGAAGCCGCTGAGCACGGGCTCGGGTCGATCGCCGACGGCAAGCGTTGCGATGTTTCGGCCGGTCGGGAACCCGCCCGGGCTAATCGCGAACGGCGCGTCGAACGCATCGAGGCTGTGCCCGCCGGACGGAATGACCTCGATGCTCTGACCGGCAACCGCCGCTACCTCTCGTGCAAGCGTGGCTTCAGCCGGGCTCGTTTCGACGTGAATCAACGCGACTTTGCGCGACTGCTGCATCGCCAAGCCGAGCAGGTAACGACTGTCGTAGCCGCCGGAGAGCGGCAGCGTGAAGCTGGGCTCGCCATCCGTGAGGAGCTCAAAGTTCGACACGACGAGGTCGTACATCGCCTCCGCGATCTCATCGGCGTCGAGCAGTGGTTCGGTCGGCGACGGCGGGGCTCGATCGATTGCGACGACATTGCCCTCGTAGTCGAACCACGTAATGGCGTCGCGTTCGAGTCGTGGCACATCGATGAGCAGGCCAGGCGTGAAGTCGAAGTTGAATCGCAACCACGCTGCAATGGACTCGTACCGAACCGCACCGCCCGCAAGACCGCGACGAGCGAGTCCGAGCACGCTGTTTCCAGCGACCATCCGGCCGTCGGAGCGGCCTGCGTACCAAGGGCGAAAGCCAAGGACATCGCTCGCCATTGCAACGCGTCGTGTCGAGTGATCGTCGATCAGCAGCACGTATGAGCCGACGACTTCGCGCAATCGCTCCGGCGTTGCGTCGGCGAGCCATTCAGAAAGCATCTGGTCCGATCGGGCTTTGTCACATGCTGCCCGTCCCCAGACGTAGAGCGACCGGCCGGCGTGGTCGCGGTGGCTCATGACACGCTGCGCTCCGTCGGCGAGGACTTCGAGACGAGGCGCAGGGTCGGTCTCTGCCGCAATCGTGTGTCGCGTCAGGTCCGACGGAATCGGCGCGCCCGGATGGGCGACGAACGCGATGACGTCTGGAATCTGCGGGACGGTTGGCGGCGACATGACAACGGCGAACGAGCAGGCCGGGGCCTTCCTGGTCTTCGGCTATGCTCGGGCTGTGACGTCACAAGCGGCGCTGGCAGGCAGGTTTGGCGTCGTCATCCCGGCGGCAGGCTCGGGCAGTCGTTTTGGTGGTGACAAGCTCTCGCAAAACATTGCCGGAAAATCTGTTATCGAACATGCCGTGGACGCGTTCCGACATCGCGAGGACGTCGGCCTCGTCGTCGTTGTTGGCAAGCTGATCGAGCTTAATCGAGTCTCGTGGTGCCCGGGCGGAGAGACACGCAGCGAGAGCGTCAAGCTCGGGCTGGACCACCTTCGGCAGTTGAGGCCGGACTGCGACTTTGTCGCCGTCCACGACGCGGCCCGACCGGCGGTCTCGCAGAGTCTCGTCGATCGCGTGTTTGATGCCGCCGTCCGGCACGGAGCGGCAGTGCCGGGCCTCGTGCCGACGGACACGATCAAGCGTGTCGAATCCGATCGCATCGTTGAGACTCTTTCACGGCAGAGCCTGCTCGCGGTCCAGACACCCCAGGCGATGCGGGTCGACTGGCTTGTCGATGCCTACGCGAAGCCGACATCGCAAGACGATGTGACCGACGACGTCTCGCTGTTGGAGCTCGCTGGCTACGGCATCATCTGCGTCGAAGGCGACGCGTCGAACGTGAAGCTCACCCACGGCGACGACCTTCAGCGACTCGAACAGGTGCTCGGCCGGCGGACGTAGAGTGCCCGCGTCATGCCGACGCTGAGTTACAGAACCGCGGGAGAATCGCACGGACCTGGCCTCTTCGCGCTCGTCGACGGCATGCCGGCTGGCGTCGAGATCGACAGCGACTTCGTTGACGGCGAGCTCAAGCGACGCCAAGGCGGCTACGGACGCGGCGGGCGACAGAAGATCGAAACCGACAAGGCCGAGTACCTCAGCGGCGTGCGGCTAGGCAAGACGACCGGTGCTCCAGTCCTCCTGGCGGTCAAAAACAAGGACAGCCGGCTCGACGACCTTGAACGAACCCCGCCGCTGTACCGGCCGCGTCCTGGGCATGCCGATCTCGCCGGTGCTGCCAAGTGGCTCACGACCGACTGTCGGGAGACGCTGGAGCGTGCCAGTGCCCGCGAGACGGCCGCGCGTGTGGCAGCCGGTGCGCTGTCGCGGTGTTTGCTCAAGCCGTTCGGCATCGAGGCTTTCGGCTTCGTCCGGGCGGTCGGTCCGGCAACGGGCGAGTTTGAAGTCACGGCCGACAACTGGCACGACATGCTGGCCAGACGCGACGCCAACGACCTCTACTGCCCCGACGAGCAGGCGGCCGCCGAGATGCGGTCGTTCATTCGCGATCAGAAGATGGCCAAGGACACGGCCGGCGGCATCATCGAGACGCATGTGTTTGGCTGTCCGGTTGGCATCGGCAGCAGCATGAACTGGTTCGACAAGCTCGACAGCAGAATCGGCGGGGCGGTCATGGGGATCCAGGCTTTCAAAGGCGTTGAAATCGGCCTCGGGTTCGAGACCGCACGCCGTCCCGGCAGCCAAGTGCACGACGAGATCTTCTTCGACGAAGGCCAGCGTGACACGCCGAGCCTCGGTTACACGCGCGGCAGCAACAACGCGGGCGGGCTGGAAGGCGGCATGACCAACGGCCAGCCGATCGTCGTCCGGGCGGCGATGAAGCCGATCAGCACGCTCGGCAAGCCGTTGCGGTCGATCGACCTGAACACCAAGGAAGCCAGCGAAGCCGGCTGGGAACGCAGCGACGTCTCAGCCATCAGCGCGGCGAGTGTCGTGCTGGAAAACGTTGTCGCATTTGAGGTTGCAGCCGCCTTCGTTGACAAGTTCGGCGGCGACAGCCTGCCTGAGGTCCGGCAGAACTACGACGCCTACTCGACAGAAGCACGCCTGGTGGCTGCTGCTGTCTGATCGACAGAGAAAGTGGGCCCTCGTCACGAATGACGAGGGCCCGAGTGAGCCAGTCGCGTCGGGGGCAGGAGCGACTGGCTGCAAAAGCTTGTGAACCGCCTAAGGCAAACTCCGCCACAGACTTCCCGTGCACTCGTTCCTTGAGCGTCACGCCGACCACCCTCCGAGGTACGAAGACGGTATCTCAATTGGTTCGTTTAGCAAAGTTCAAATCCCCTGGAAAGGTGGCTGGCGGACTTCTCTGGGCGTTGTACTTCCCGAAGTTGAGCCATGCCCAAGTCGCAGAGTGGGCGTTCCGCAAGCGCTTGGCGTCGACCGTGGACGACCTCAAGCCGGGCCTGTCGACGACGTCTTGCAGCGGGTGGAGTGCTGCCGTAATGGCCCTAGAGTCGCCGCCCACGCGACGTGCCGGATGTCCGGCCGCGACACCGCATCCACGCCGGCTCTTGCCACCGGATCACCGCTCATGACCGCCACCGCTACGCCTGATCTGTCCAACCACACCGCCAGCGACACTGGCACGATCGTCCAGGTCATCGGCTCGACCTTCGACGCCGAGTTCGCCGAGGACAAGCTCCCTGCGATCTACAACGCCGTCACCGTCGACTTCGAGCTTGACGGCGAAACCGCGACGCTGACCGGCGAAATCCAACAGCACCTCGGCGGCGGCAAGGTCCGAGCTGTTGCCCTCGGCGGCACGGACGGGCTCAAGCGTGGCATGACCGTCACCGACACCGGCTCGCCCCTGCAGGTGCCCGTCGGCAAGAACACGCTCGGCCGCGTCTTCAACGTGCTTGGTCAGCCGATCGACGAGCGTGGCGACGTCGATGCTGACGGTTTCCGCCCGATCCACCGGGAGCCGCCGGAGTTCAGTGACCTGTCCCCGAAAGCCGAGGTCTTCGAGACCGGCATCAAGGTCGTCGACCTGCTCACGCCGTTCATTCGCGGCGGCAAGGCGGGCCTCTTCGGCGGGGCGGGCCTGGGCAAGACCGTCATCATTCAGGAACTCATCGCCCGCATCGCTCGCCAGCACGGCGGCTACTCGGTGTTTGCGGGCGTCGGTGAGCGGACCCGCGAGGGCACCGACCTCTGGCTCGAAATGCAGGAGGCCGCCATCGGCGACACCGGCAAGAAGGTCATCGACCAGACCGTCATGGTCTTCGGCCAGATGAACGAGCCGCCCGGTGCCCGCCTCCGCGTCGCCCTGTCGGCCCTGACGATGGCCGAGTACTTCCGCGACGAGTCGGGTGCGGACACGCTGCTCTTCATCGACAACATCTTCCGCTTCACGCAGGCGGGCTCCGAGGTGTCGGCCCTGCTCGGCCGCATGCCGAGTGCCGTGGGTTACCAGCCGACGCTCGCCACCGAGATGGGCGAGCTTCAGGAACGGATCACGTCGACCAAGAACGGTGCCATCACCTCGGTGCAGGCCGTCTACGTCCCTGCCGACGACCCGACCGACCCGGCCCCGGCCAATGCGTTCGCCCACCTCGACTCGTTCATCTACCTCGAGCGATCCATCGCCTCCAAGGGCATCTACCCGGCCGTCGACCCGCTGGCATCGAACAGCCGAGCGCTCGACCCGCAGATCGTCGGCGACCGGCACTACGACGTCGCCCGAAAGGTGCAGACGATGCTGCAGCGCTACCGCGACCTTCAGGACATCATCGCCATCCTCGGCGTCGACGAGCTGTCCGAAGAGGACAAGCTGGTCGTGAGCCGTGCCCGCAAGATCGAGCTCTTCTTCAGCCAGCCGTTCTACGTGGCCGAGGTCTTCACCGGCTTCCCTGGCAACTACACGCCGCTGGAAGAGACGGTCAGCTCCTTCGAGCGGATCCTCAACGGCGAGGGCGACTCGAGCGGCGAAGGCAACTTCCGCTACGTCGGCGGCCTCGACGAGGCGATCGAGAAGAGCAAGAAGGCCTGACGCCGCGACATGTACGACGACACAGGCCCGGCCACATCGCCGGGCCTTTTCATTGCCCGGACGATGATCAATTCGGCTCGTTGTGTGGGCGGATCACGACTTTGCCGCGAGCCTGGCCGGCTTCGAGGCAGGCAAGTGCTTCGCCGATCTCGTTCAAGGTAAAGGTCCGATCGACGTGCGGTTGAAGATCACCCGTCTCAAGAAGTCGAACAACACCGGCGAGCGAACCTCGGTCCGGCTTGACGAGAAACGATGTCAACGACTTGTTCCAAAGCGGCCGAGCAATCAGTCCGAAAAGGCCTGCTCGCAGGAACTGATAGCCCGGACTCCCGACAAGCACGCACCGGCCACCCCTTCGGACGCGGTCCAGGTAGTACCTCAAGGACCGACGCGAGTTGGCAATGACAACGGCGTCGAAGTCTTTCGGCAGGTCATCCTCGTAGTGCGTCGTACGGGCGGCTCCGTAGGAAGAGACGTGCTCGACCTTGCCAACACTGCAAACTGCCGTGACGTCGAGACCTTTTGCGACGGCGATTTGAGTGGCCGCGCTTCCCACGCCGCCGCTGGCTCCGTAGACGAGAAGTCTGCGAACGTCCGTGTTCGAGCAAGCCTGATCGACCGCCTGGAGTGCAGTCATGCCAGCCTCGGGAACTGCAGCTGCCATTTCGAATGAGATGCCAGCCGGCATCTTCACAAAAGCCTCCGACGGCTTCACGACGACTTGAGAGAAAGCGCCGAAGCCGAACGTCGACAAGCTACCCATGACCGCATCGCCGACTTGAAGATCAGTCACGCCGTCACCGACTTCCTCAACGATGCCAGCCACGTCGCTTCCGAGGACCGGGTGTTTGGGACGGCGGAGTCCGAAGAACAGACGCACGATGGCGGGTGACGCGCGGAGCAAATGCCAGTCACCCGCGTTGGCACCGGCGGCTTCGACACGAACGCGGACCTCCCCGCGCTGAGGCGATGGCGGCGTGAACGGCTCGATGCGCAGACTGCTCGGCGGTCCGTAGCGGTGAGCGACGACGCGATGCCACGAGTGATTCACAGTGTCATTCAACCACAGGCGTCTTCAGACCGCTGCATCTGACGGGTTCATGGGCCAGCAATCCGCTTCAGCGCCGCTGCGGTGTCGCGATTGCGACGGCAAAACCTTGGCCCTTCCGGTGACGGTCTGGTAAGCTTCTAGAAGACTCGCCCCACCATGAGAGAGACTTGCACCTCAGCCGAAACACTCGAGCCGCGTCGTCTGCTGTCTGGCAGTGGTGAGCAGGTCGGCTACTGGGCGTCGTACGCCGGTGATCAGCCCGACGGGCCGTTGACCGGGCATGTCGTGTACGTCTCGGCCGGGCATGGGTACGCGTACGACAGCGGCTTCAACGCCTGGCGTACGGGGCGGCCACTAGTCAATCGCATGGTCGAGGACATGGGGAACCAGGACCAGCTGCAGTACTACGCCGACTACTTGTGGCGCTCCGGGGCGACAGTCGTACCTCTGAGGCCGGTGGGCGATCAGCACAATGAGGTCATCGTCGACAATGACGACATCGCGGCGAGTCCCGGTGAGGCCGGTGTCACGTTTAGCGGTGGGTGGTCGACCAGCGGCAGCTCCATCTACTACGGCGACCCCGGCGACGTCGCCTACCGCTTCGCCGCGACGAACAGCGTCCAGACGGCGACGGCTTCGTATCGACCGG
>JBCDKH010000176.1 GCA_038746835.1 Planctomycetota bacterium
ACCCGCGGCGTCGGCCGAGGAGGCTGCCGAGGGTGAGGAGGCCGAGCGTCGCGATGCCGGGTTCGGGGACGGAGACGCCCGAGGCTGCGCCGAAGACGTCCCACTCGAGGTCCTGGACCGGTGAGAACGGGGACGGCGCGACAGCTTCGCGAAGCCCGAGGTCGAACGTCAGGCCGTCGAGCACCAGGGCGTCGTCACCGAAATAGTCGACCGAGCCGGTGGCATTCGGGTAGCTGAAGGTGACATCGCCGACGATGTTGTCGAACGACGTCACGACGCCGCCGACGAGGGTGACCGTGCCGGAGATGCCCGAGACTGTCGTCGTGTACGGGCCGGTGCTGAAGGCGTCGAGCAGCGCGTCGTCGTCAGCGACGAAGGGCTGGAAGTTCAAGTTGATCGCGGTCACGGCGAAGGTGCCCGTGCCGCCGACCGGGCCGTCGTAGCTGAGCGTGCCAATGTCGGCCAGATTGCCTTCGAGCGGGAAGACGTCGACAGCTCCGAAGATCGGCGTCAGGCCGTCCGAGTCGTCAAGGTCGGTCACGTCGAAGAAGCCGTCGAGTGCCGGATCGCCATCGCGACCCTGGTCGAGCTGGGCGAAAACGCCGGAACTCCACTCGTACCAGCGGCTTTTGCCGTCGGCGGCGAAATCGAGGTCGACCTCGCTCGCAAAGGCCGACACGGGGACGGCGGCGATGCAGGCGGTCGTAAGGATGAGGCGGGTGCGTCGTTGAAGTGTCATTGATCTCCTGTGGCGAGAACCTAACGAACTCACGACCACGTCTCAAGCTAATTGAGACCGAGTTTCTTTTTTCCATTTGAAGCTCGCACGACACCAACGGCACAGCCCGACCGACCCGCAGACTTCGCCCGGTCAGAACTCCGCATTTCCCGGCACCCGCGGGAACGGGATGACGTCGCGCACGTTCTCCATGCCGGTCGCATACATGATCGTCCGCTCGAAGCCGAGGCCGAAGCCGGCGTGCGGGACGGTGCCGTAGCGGCGGAGGTCGCGGTACCACTGATACGGCTCGGCCTCGATGCCGATTTCGGCCATGCGGGCGTCGAGGATGTCGAGGCGTTCCTCGCGCTGGCTGCCGCCAATGATTTCACCGATGCCGGGGGCCAGCACGTCCATGGCGGCGACGGTTTTGCCGTCGTCGTTCATCCGCATGTAGAAGGCCTTGATGTCCTTCGGGTAGTCGGTGACGACGACCGGCTTCTTGAGGTGCTCTTCGGTCAGCCAGCGTTCGTGCTCGGTCTGCAGGTCCATGCCCCAGGAGACGGGAAACTCGAACTTCTTGCCGCTCTTTTCGAGAGCGGCGATCGCATCGGTGTACGTCATCCGCTCGAAGGAGCTGTCGACAAACGCCTCCAACCTCGCGACCGCCTCTTTGTCGATGCGATCGGCGAAGAACTTCATGTCGTCCGGCCGCTCGTCGAGGAGCTGCTTGAAGATGCTCTTGAGGAACTTCTCCGCCAGGTTCGCGTCGTCGTTCAGGTCGGCGAAGGCGATCTCCGGCTCGATCATCCAGAACTCCGCCAGGTGCCGCGGCGTGTTGCTGTTCTCGGCCCGGAACGTCGGGCCAAACGTGTAGACCTTGGAGAGTGCCAGGCAATAGGCCTCGACGTTGAGCTGCCCGCTCACGGTGAGGTGGGCGGGCTTGCCGAAGAAGTCCTGCTTGTAGTCGACGTCGCCCTGCTCGGTCTTGGGCAAGTTGGCCGCGTCGAGGGTGCTGACGCGGAACATCTGCCCGGCTCCTTCGGCGTCGCTGGTCGTGATGATCGGCGTGTGGATCCAGTAGTAGCCCTCCTCATCGAAGAACCGATGGATCGCCTGACTCAGCGTGTGTCGAACCCGAGCAACCGCACCGATCGTGTTGGTCCGGGGGCGAAGGTGGGCGACTTCGCGCAGGTACTCGAAGCTGTGCCGCTTCGCCGCAATCGGGTAGCTGTCGGGGTCGTCGACCGTGCCGACGACCTCAACGGCGTCGGCTTGGATCTCGAACGCCTGGCCCTTGCCTTGCGATTCGACGAGCTTGCCATCGACCCGAATCGCGCACCCGGCGGTGAGGTGGCGAACGTCGGATTCGTAGTTGTCCAGCGACGACGGCGCGACGACCTGGATCGGGTCGAAGCACGAGCCGTCGTGCAGGTTGATGAACGACAGCCCCGCCTTGGAATCCCGCCGCGTGCGGACCCAGCCTTGGATCGTCACAGGCGAGTCGACCGAGACTTGGCCGCGAAGGAGATCGGAAACGGCACGCGGATCGCTGGGCATTGCCCGCACGGTACAACCCTTGAAAACCTCTCGAATGCACAACCTGTCCGAGTTCGACTCCAAAGGCCTCGCAGCCGCCCTTGCCGCTTGTCGCGAGGGCATGGACGCCGGTCAGGCACCGTTCGGTGCGGCCATCGGCTTGAACGAGACGCTGGTCGCCATCGCGCACAACACGGGCTCGCGCGATCACGATCCGACAGCCCACGCCGAGGTCAACGCGATCCGCCGGGCGTGCTCGACGATCGGCACGACAAAGCTCGACGGTGCGACGCTCTTTTCGTCGTGCGAGCCGTGCCCGATGTGCTTCTCGGCAGCCGTGTTCGCGGGTATCCGCCGCTTCGTCTGGTCGGCGTCGGTCGACGATGCGAAGGCGGCGGGGATGACGAGACTGCAGGTCTCGAACGCCGTGATGATCGAGGCGACGGGCGAGCAGGTGGAAGTGATCGACCGCGTTCGCCACGACGAGGGCGTCGTACTGCTGACAACATGGCGAGCGCGACAGGCGACTTGATTCGTCCGACTTCGGCGTTTTGCGATCGAACTTTAGCAACGCGTGGCCCGCGAAAATACCGCGGCCGTCGCGGTGATCAGGCTTGGTCTGTTGCTGCGTCGGTAATCAAAAAGGCGTCCACCCGTGTCGGGCCGACGCCTTCGGTTCTGAAAGGGCGAGGGACTCAAGCGCGACGACGACGCAGCGCCGTCAGGCCACCCAGGGCGAGCAGTGCCGCACTGGTGGGCTCCGGAACGAGCGTGTTGCCGAAGTTGTCGAACGTGCCGTCGAAGCCACCGACAATGTCGGCACCGGTACCGGTCAGGAAGAGAGCCCCGACGACCGAATCGGCCGACTGGGCGACGCCACTGAGGGCAAAGTTAATCTCCTCACCGCTGAAGACCAGGCTGCCGTCCTTGTAGACGTTGAGCGTGCCGTCAGCGAGCACCTCGGTGCCAAGCTGGAACTCCTCGCCATCGGCGAAGGTGATGATCTCTTCGACGAATGCACCACCGCCACCGACAACTTGCAGGACGTCAATCGTGTTGTCGCTCTGGAACACGAAACGTGTTGCGATCGTCGTGGTGACGTTGTTGCCGAACTCGATTCCGAACGTGTCGGGGCTCGTCGGAAGATCATCGATTCGCACGTCGAAGGTGCTGATGCCGAAACCGGTTGCGCCAGCCGGGCTGATGACCGTGCTGCCAGCCGATAGCGGATTGGGGTTCGCGAGCTGGATCGCAAAGTCACTTCCACCGAGGCCAGGGGTCTCGATGCCCCAGGCGCTGCCGAGGCTCCAGCCGTTAACGTCGGCCACTGCTCCGACCCCGCCGGCCGGGAAGCCGGCTTCGAAGTCCTCGACCGGGGTCGTACGCGGGACAATGCCGCGGTCGATCTGAGCCGAAACGGTGAGGTTCAAAGGCGAAACGGAAGCGACCGTCTCATCGACAGCTGCAGAGGCGATGCCGGCCGTTGCGAGCGTCGCGGCGGTGGCGATAGTCAGGGGACGAATCATGTATTCTCTCTTAAGAACGACGTCGAGCTTGGCCGTGCCCACGACGGGTCGTGCCATTCAACCAGAGTCGACCGGCAATGCCGGAGGCCTCTGAAGCATCGTGTCGGAAAGCGTCGCAACTGCTAGCAGCGTTCCCTGCAGGCGTTCGATCGCTGGATCTCTTCCCGAGACGACCAACGAAAAGTGACGAATCGGCCGGTCGAAGTCAAGCAATTTTCATTTTCGTTCGTGATCGCGACCAGACGCGCGTGCGCCTCCGCCGCCTGGATCATCTGTGCGGATCACCGAAGAATAACAAACCCGCCCATCCACGGGTCTCCGCACCCAGCGCGGTCGACGATCGCCTATGCGGACACCTTTTTCTTCTTCTTCGGCTTCGGCGTGGGGACGAGCGTTTCGAGCGTCATCTGCTTTCCGAAGCAGACCAGCGTGTCGCCTTCGAGAATCTCCCGGCTGCCACGTGGGTTCGGGATCGTCAGCCCTTGCCGCATGATCGACAGGACCAACACATCCCGATCACGCAGGCCCGTGTCAGCGAGTGTCTTGTCGATCAGCTCGCTGCCGGGTGGAACGGGCACCTCTGCAACCGTGTAGCCACTCTTGAGGGTGAGCCGCTGGCGAATGTCGACGTCGGGGAACTTCACCTGCCGCTCGACCTCGGCGATCACCTCGCCGGCGATGTCGAGGCCGGTCGCGCCTTCGATGCCTTCGAGGCCGGGGCTGGAGTTGACTTCCATCACCTCCGGGCCGCCTGCGGCTTCGAGCATGTCGACGCCAGCGACTCGAAGCCCCAGCACCTGAGCCGCGTGCACGGCGGTCCGCTTGTAATCGTCGGGCAGTTCGATCGCCTGTGTCGTGCCGCCGCGGTGGACGTTGCTGCGGAACTCGGTCCCGACGGCACTGCGGCGCATGGCCGCCACGACCTTGTCGCCGACGACGAAGGCGCGGACGTCCTTCCCCTTGCTCTCGGCAACGAACTTTTGGATCAGCACGTTCTGCCGAAGCCCGCTGAACGCCTCGACGATGGCCTCTGCGATCTTCGCCGTCTCAGCCAGGATGACGCCGACACCCTGCGTGCCTTCGAGGAGCTTGATGATGACCGGTGCCCCGCCGACGCGTTCGATGGCGCCGAGGATGTCGCCGCGTTGGTAGACGAAGCTCGTCGGCGGCAGGCCGATGTCGTGGCGGGCGAGGATTTGCAGCGACCGCAGCTTGTCACGGCTGACGCTGATGGCGGCCGACGGGTTGAGGCAGTAGACGCCCATCTGCTCGAAGTGGCGCACGACGGCCGTGCCGTAGAAGGTGACGCTTGCGCCGATGCGAGGAATGACCGCGTCGTAGCTGCTGAGCGGCTTCCCGCGGTAGCTGAGGCTCGGCCTGCGTGGCTCGACTTCGATGGCGAACCGCATGTGGTCGAGCACCTTGACGTCGTGCCCGCGCTCGACGGCCGCCTCGCGGAGGCGTCGGGTGCTGTAGGCCTTGGGGCTGCGGGAGAGGATGCAGAGCTTCATCAGGGTCGCTTTTTCTTCTTGAATGGAGGCCGAGGCAGCAGAAACTCGCGGCCGCTGTCGACGAGGATCGCCCCGGCCAGGGCACGCCTACCCAGCAGGACGCGGTGCAGCATCTTGTGCCGAGAGACCAGGCTCAGCTCGACCGTCCGCTCGACAGGCCCGAGGCGAAGCCGGGTCTCCACGAACAGCCGCTCGGCCCCGTGCCCACTGGCGCTGCGGACGCGTTGCCGGCGTGTGATGTCGTGGACAAACTCGCGCGAAACGTCGCCCGTCCGGCGGTGGAGACGAATGACAAACCGGACCCGGCCATCGTCCAGATCGTCGATCTCAGCACAATCGATTGCACCGGTTGCTGCGCCTGTATCGAGCTTGACGGTCATTCGGCGGACATGCCAGTCCGGAAACGCCGCCTTCTCACGCCAGCCCGCAATCGTCAACGGCACAGAGTCGGGCACGACGTCATGCTACAGCAATCGAACGGTATTGAACCCAAACGCGTAGCCCTGTCATGCCGAATCGCACCCTCCAACTCGTCCCAGTGGTCGTCGGCGTCGCTGCCGGTGTCGCGTCGGCACAGAACTTCACGCACGTCGCTCGCGTCACGATCACCGGCAGCCAGCCGTCGGAGAGCTTCGGCTTCGCGCTCGACGGTGCAGGCGACGTCGATGGCGACGGCTTGGCGGACATCATCGTCGGGGCCGTCGATGCCACGCCCAACGGCCTCCTCAGCGGGGCGGCCCGGGTCTTCTCGGGGCTCGACGGTTCGCTGATCCACGATTTCGAAGGCTCGACTTCGGGCGACCAGTTCGGCTACAGCGTCGCGGGGCTTGGCGACCTCAACGGCGACGGCCGGAGCGATCTGGCGATCGGGGCCGTTGATGCCAACGGCTTCGATGGCACCGTTCGCGTCCACTCCGGCCTGACCGGCAACGTGCTCTTCGAAGTCGACGGTCTGGTGTCGAGCACCGAAGGGCTCGGCTTCTCACTCTCTGCGGCCGGGGACGTCAACAACGACGGCACGCCAGACCTCGTGATCGGCGCGGTGTACGCGAACAACTCGACCGGCCGGGCACGCGTCGTCTCCGGCATCGACGGCTCGACGCTCTACACATACGACGGCCCGTCGCTAGGTGCGTTCTTCGGCGCGTCCGTCTCGGCCGCAGGCGATGTTGACGACGATGGGTACGACGACTTCGCCATCTCTGCCCCGCGATCGACGGCAGAAGGCTTCGACTCTGGCCGCGTCCGCGTCTACTCCGGTCGCACAGGCGGCGTGCTGCGGACACTCGACGGCGTCTCGTACGGCAACACCTCGGGCGAGCAGTTCGGGTTCGCGGTGGACTTGGCGGGCGACGTCGACAACGACGGCACACCGGACCTGGTCATCTCCGCCGTCGACGCCGACATCAATGCCACCAACGCTGGCAATGCCCGCGTCTTTTCGGGAGCGACCGGGGCCGAGCTGTTCGACTTCGAAGGCACCAGCTTCAGCCAGCTCGCCGGTCAGGATGTGGCAGGCGTCGGCGATGTCAACAGCGACGGATTCGACGACGTCATCATCGGCCTTCCGGGCGACACGGCCGACAATCCGTTCGACGGCGGCATTCGCGTGCTGTCGGGAGCGGACGGCTCGATCCTGTACGACTTCCGAGGCGACCAGACCTTCGAGCAGTTCGGCCGAACGGTCGCGGGCGTCGACGACGTCAATGGTGACGGCGTTCCCGACTTCGCCGTTGGTGCTGATCGCGGCGGCATCGTGGAGTCGGGCGACGTCCGCATTTTCATCTCCACGCTCGTCGGCGACGCGAACTTCGACGACACCGTCGACCTGGCCGACTTCGGCATCCTGCGGGCCAACTTCGGCGAAACCGACACGACCTTCGCCGAGGCCGACTTCAATCAGGATGGCACCGTGGACCTGGCGGACTTCGGGCTTCTGCGGGCGAACTTTGGCAGCAGCGTCGGTGCCCGTGACCTGGCGATGATGGACGCCTGGGCCGCGACGGTGCCGGAGCCGGCTATCGCGACGTCGCTGATCGGGTTGCTGGCGTTGCGTCGTCGAGCACGTAGATAACACCGTCGTCACCCGGCTGCCGAGGCAACGCGACAAGGCCAACCAGTTCGGCAAACTGCTCGGGTGGGACGGCACCGTTGTCCTCGCCGTCTCGCTCATCGAGCACGACGAACGCTCCAGCCGTCGTGGCGAAGGCAGTCTGAATGCGATCGAGCTCGTCGGCGCCAGGCGACCAGGTTGTGCCCGGCACTCGCCATCGGACGTAGCCGCCACGGGCGGCGAGGACTTTGGAGTGCTGTCCGTACGACGCGACCCACGCACCGCGCGGCAGCGTCTCGATCAG
>JBCDKH010000177.1 GCA_038746835.1 Planctomycetota bacterium
AGCCTGTTTGTTTCACGCTCCTGGGCATCGCTTCGCTCAACCCAAGGCTTCGACCGGAAAGTCACACGCACGGACTTCGCTCTATTCCGATCACGACGCGCAGTCCCACCCCGATCCGCAACTTCGGATCGTGAATTCGTTACCTTGTGGAGGTGCCCGGACTTCCGTCGCTGCTCAACCCCTGGACCGCGGGCATCGCCGCGGCCATCGCGATACCGGCGCTGCTGCTGCTCTACTTTCTCAAGCTCCGCCGCTCGCCAGCGCCGGTGCCGACGACGCTGCTGTGGAAACAGAGCTACCAGGATCTGCAGGTCAACAGCCCGTTTCAACGGCTGCGTCGCAACCTGCTGTTGCTGCTCCAACTGCTGATCCTCCTTGCCCTCCTGCTCGCGCTCGCACGCCCCGTCGGCGAAGGAAACGCCAGCCTCGGCGAGCGGTCGATCCTCCTCATCGACCGCTCCGCCTCCATGAAAACCACTGACGGCGACGGTGGACAGACGCGGCTCGACGACGCCAAGGACCGCGCACGCGACCTCGTCTCCGCCCTCGGCCCGGGCGACAGCGCGATGGTCATCGCCTTCAGCGACGAGGGGAACACCAGCCCGATCCAGCCCTTCACGCAGGACAAAAAGCTGCTCCGCGACGCCATCGACGGCATCGAGGCGGTCGATCGCCAGACCACCGCCCAGGCCGCGTACGAGCTGGCCGACGCGAGCAGTTCGTTCACGGCCGAGCGGCTTCGCGGCGATGACCTCTCCACGCCGGGCGTCTACCTGTTCAGCGACGGCCGCGTCCTGCCCGGCAGCGAGGCCGACCTGTCGCTGCGGGGCGAGCTGACTTACGAACGCGTCGGCAGCCCCGACACCGAAAACGTCGCCGTCGTCGCGGCGAGCGTTAAACGCAACTACGAGCGGCCGACCGAGGCCCAGGCCTTTGCACGCCTTGCCAACTTCGGCCCAGAGCCCGTCGACGCGGCCGTGCGGGTCAGCGTCGCCATGCCCGAGCCCGGCGAAGAGCCCGTCTTCCAGATGGCCGGCGGAGGCGTCATCGGCGTCTACCTGCCGCCGGAACGCTGGAGTGATCCGGCCTGGCGCGAAGCGCTCCGCGAGGCCGACCCCGTCGCCGCCGCTGAGGTGGAGCGACGCGCCTCCGAGTCCCCCGCCCGCAACGGTGCCGACGTGCAGCTCCAGCTGCCCGGGTCGGCCGTCGTGAAGTTCGAGGTCGTCCAGCCGGACGGCTCGCAGATCGGCGACGCGCTGGCCGTGGACGACGTCGCCCACGTCGTCGTCCCGCCGCCAGACCCGCTGAAGGTGATGCTGGTGCTGCGGGACAACTACTGGCTCCGCCTGCTGGTCGAGAGCCAGCCGATCGACGAGCCGGAGATCGTCTCGCCCGCCGAGTACGAGGAACTGCTCGCTACCGGTCAGGCCGACGGGTTCGACGTGACGGTCTTCGACAACTACTCGCCGACCGGCCTGCCCGAGGCGGGCACCTTCGTCTTCAGCGGTACGCTGCCCCCGGCCGACGCGACGCAGATCACCGCCGTCACCAGCGACGCGGGTGTGCCGACGTTCTTCGAGGGCTCGAGCGTGCTCGACTGGGATCGGGACCATCCGATGCTCCGAGGTTTGAACCTCAATCGCGTTTGGGTAGCAGAAGGCCGATTGACGACTTTACCACTCGGTGCTGAATTGCTAATTGAGGGCGTTTCGGGCCCGATGATGATTTATGAACGAAGTGGTAGACGGACGCATTTAGTTTTCACATTTGATATTGCACAAAGCACCTGGCCGACACAGCGGTCGTTCGTCGTCTTCGGCTACCAGATGTTCCAGTTCCTCGCAGCCGCCGGTGACGTGCGGACGCGCGAGAGCATTCGCCCCGGCGAGACGTTGACCATCCCGCCCGCGGCCGTCGCGCGATCGGGCCTGTCCGCGGGCGACGTCGTCACGATCGACAGCGGAAGTGACACCCTGTCGCACCGCGTAGACGAGTCCGGCGGGCTCACGCTCGGTCCGTTCAACTCCGTGGGTTTGTACGGAACAAGTCCGGAACTTTCCGCGTTTTCCAGGGTCGCCGTGAGTCTGTTGTCGGGTACGGAATCGGACACAAGGCCGTCCGTAACCGACCCAGGCGACCGATCCGGCCGCCAACCCACCGCCGCTGCGGTCGTCGGTCTCGCCGACGGCGAGGCGGTCGACTCGCGCCGATCCGTCGAGTGGTGGTGGTGGCTCGTTGCCGGCGGGGTCGCGGTGCTGATGGTCGAGTGGTTCGTCTACGTCCGCCGCGTCGGGCGGTAGACGTTACTCGTTGATCGTCCAGTAGTTAACGCGATCGACGCCTTTGAGCTTGTACGTCTGACCGTCCCGGCCGTCGTACGAGAGCATGAGGTGATCGCGGTCCTTGGCGAACTCGAATCGCCCAAGTCGTTGGCCATCAATGATCACGTCCAGCTGGTGGCCCTCGTCGGTCTCGCCCGCGTACCGGATTGTCGCGTCGACCGGCCGGGCTTTGGTCGATCGGTTGCTCCGCTGGTCGAGGATGAGTCGGACCGGAAGGTCGGGCTTGGCCTCGAAGTCGTAGCTGCGCAACGAGATAGGCAACGCGTTGAAGGCCAATAGCGGCTCGCCGCTGTCTGCAACACTGGCGGACCGGAACCCGGCGCCGGGCATGTAGCTGAACTCTGTGAACGCCCAGCCATTGCCATCGAGCAGGAAGTGGTGGAAGCTCGTGCCGCACCACTCCTGGCTTGTCGCGTCGAGGCGCGTCAGGCTGAGGTCATCCGACCGCAAATGACTGGTGGTCAGATATTTGTAATCATAGTTTGGGGTCGGGACGACCTCGATCTGGTTGTGTTTCCAGACCTCAATCCCCTCGCCGACGGGTGACTTGGTCCAGGTTGCGGGCTCGTGGACTTCACGGTTGGTGAGGAAGATGGCCTCGTAAGTCCTTGCCCGGCCATAGAGTACGTGCGTCGCCTCGTACGTCGCTTTCTCGACAAGGCCGTCCTGCCAAGTGCTGACGGACGCCCAGTCGGGATCAAGACCGGACGCAACGCTTGTCTCGGCCGAAGCCGTTGACCAGGATGCGGTTGCGAGCAGAGCGGCAGCCCCGGCAAGCACGACGGCGGCGGTGGATGTCCCAGCGATGAGTCGCGTTTTCATGGTTTCTCCTGTCTAGGGATAGGAGTCGCACGCACAGGACGTGCCACAGTTTCGACCGACATCGAAGCTTTCAGAACTCCCGTCCGCAACGACGGCAGTGCCGGCGCGCGATCAGGCGATGAACGAGCGACCACAGCTGCGCTCGAAGCCCGAAGCGGTTGTCGTGCAACGCGTTGGGCGGAAGGTGCCGGCTCGCTCGCGACGTGGTCGCGTCGCACGACGGGCACGCCTGACGCGTCAGCGCCGCCCGGCCGTCGCTCGTCAGCCCGAAGGCAAAGCAGGTCTCGGCGATCGCCCGGGCTGCCATCGGCAGCTGATCGAGCGGCTCGACGACGAGTGCGACATCGCCGAAGTCATTCATGGCCAACGAACAAGAAGCATCGGGACACGCTGCCTCGACGACGCAGATCGCCTGCTTGGCAGTCGCCTCGGTCGCAAAGGCAGCGACGCCGAATCGCGTCGCCAGCGGTGTGAGTCGCAGCAGTCGCCGGGCCTCATCAACTTGTGGCTCAGGCACTTGCAGCTTCACGCCGCCGATGGCAAGGCTCAGGCACTGTGTGGCCGCGACGAGCTCGTCCAGCAACAGGCAGCGGAGCCCGGCGGCTTCGAGTCTGAGCCGAGCTAGGTGCGCCTCCGACGGATGCTGATAGGCCGCAACTGTCTGCCAGACAACGCGGTGCGAGTGATCGTCCTCGTCGTCGTCCCACCGATCGTCATCGTCTGGCGGCTCGACGGGCGGCACCACCGGCGGTCGGCCGGGGGCACGCACGTCGTCGATCACGCCGATCGCCATGGGCCGAGTTTACCGAGACTTCTGCGGAAACGGAACGCTTTCGATACGATTCGCCCATGGCGGACTCGGCCGAACATGCTGCCCGGGAACGGGTTCGGCGGGCGTTCGAGACGAGACGAGGATCGCCCGAGGCACCAGCCAGGCCGATCGCGTTCAACGCACCGATGGTTCGGGCACTGCTCGCAGGGCAGAAGACGCAGACGCGTCGTCCGATCCGCCCGCTGCCAATCGGCGAGACCCAGCTCGAAGATCGGCCTTGGCCGTCGGACGCAACGGGTCATCCGATGCAGTGTCGATTGGCCCGGCTGGGGGACGATCTGTGGGTCCGCGAGCCCTGGGCCTTCCGGCCGGACGGCACCGGGCGCGACTTCGAGGCGGACCTCTCACCAGACGCGGCGGGTCGCCGTGCGTGGCGTGGCGGACGGTTTCTGCCGCGCGATGCGAGCCGCATACAATTGCGGGTCAACGCGTTGTATCCCGAACGACTGCAGTCGATCGGCGACAAAGACGCCCGCGCGGAAGGTATGCCGCCGGGCCTGTTCGACGGGTCGCCTCGGCTTTGGTTCGAGCGTTTGTGGGACTCGATCTACGGCGGCGGGGAGTTCGCGTGGCGTGAAGATCCGTGGGTTTGGGTGATCGGCTTTGAGGTGATCGACAAGCCATCGTGAGCAAACAAGAACCGCCCGCATCTCTCGATGCGGGCGGTTCGTTTACCTTTGCCGGTGAACGACTTGTGAAGCCAGCGGCTTCTTACATGCCGTCGCCTTCGCTCTCGTCGCCGCTCGGGAGCAGGACGCCGTCGAGAACGTGGATGACACCATTGGTGGCCTTGATGTCGGTCTTGACGACCGCAACCGAGCCGTTGAGGATGACCTTGCCGTCCTCGATGGCGATGGCGATGGCCTCGCCCTGGGCGGTCTCGGCCTCGTCGGCGTTGACGACGTCGGCGGCCATAAGGGTCTGACCGGCAACGACGTGGTAGAGGAGGACGTCACGCAGCTGGTCCTGGTTCTCCGGCTGGAGCAGCGTCTCGACGGTGCCGCTGGGCAGCTTGGCGAAAGCCTCGTCGAGCGGGGCGAAGACGGTGAAGGGGCCGTCACCCTGCAGGGTCTCGATCAGCTCGGCAGCCTCGAGGGCGGCGGCGAGGGTGTTGAACTTGCCGGCAGCGACGGCGGTGGCGACGATGTCCGTCTTGGCGGTCATCTTCTTATCGGCCTTGGCCTTATCGCCGTAACCAGCGATGGCGGAACCGACGGCGAAGCTGCCGACGGTGACGGCGGCGGCGGTAGCGAGGAGTGCAAAACGCTTCATGTTGATACGGGGCAGGTGGTGATGGGTACAACTAGTAGTGGTCGCCGCACGCTGCGGCATGGCGGCTCGCACAGCGAACCGTGTGCCAGTGCGGTGGCGTCTTGCGTCGCGTGATTTTCAAAGCCTTCGGCAGACCCAGGATGGTCGTTGTTCGATGCGGCCGCACCTACCTTTATCCCCCATGCCGCACTCAGAAATGCCGGCCGATGAGCCGCTCGACGACGAGCCATTGCCGCTGAATCCCGCAGAAATCGACTATGGCCGCATCTCGGCAGCCGTGCGCGAGATTCTTTTGGCCATCGGTGAAGACCCGGATCGCGACGGCTTGAAGCGCACGCCTCATCGCGTTGCCAAGGCATATTCCGAGATGTTCGCGGGCCTGCAGGAAGAGCCGGCCAAGCACTTGGAAACGGTCTTCGATGCGGACTACGACGAAGTGGTGCTGCTCCGCGACATTCCGTTCGCCAGCGTCTGCGAGCATCACCTGTTGCCCTTCATCGGTCGAGCCCACGTGGCCTATCTACCGAAGGGCAAAGTGGTTGGCCTTTCGAAGCTGGCACGTCTGGTCGAGGGTTTTGCACGTCGGCCTCAGATTCAGGAGCAGCTGACGGTGCAGATTTGCGAGTCGCTGATGACGGCGCTCGAGCCCAAGGGCGCGGCCGTGGTCGTGGAGGCGGTGCACTCGTGCATGACGATGCGCGGCGTGAAGAAGACGGGGGCGACGATGATCACCAGCAGCCTTCGTGGGCTCTGCCGAAGCGACGCCCGCACGCGTAGTGAGATCATGAGCCTGATTCGTCCCAACGCCTCGGGCAACATGGGCGGCGGCTGCGGCGGGTGATCGGGTCATACGCTGCGTCATGAGCGACAACGTTCAACAGGAGCGGATCGAGCAGTTCCGCAAGATGGCCGCCGACGACCCGGGCAACGAGCTCGGGCACCTGTCGCTGGGTCGCGAACTCCTCAAGGCCGGCCAGGCATCCGAGGCCGCGGAGAGCTTTCGCCGAACGCTCGAAATCAACGACCGGTTCAGCAAGGCCTACGAGCTGCTGGGTGATGCGCTGGTCGCGATGGACAAGCCCGACGACGCGGCCACAGTCCTAAAACGCGGCGTCGTCGTCGCAGCCGAGCGCGGCGATCGCATGCCACGCGAGGCGATGGAGAAGAAGCTCACCGAGATGGGTCAAGAGGTGCCCGACGTCTCGGAGGTCCGCAAGGTCGAGGTCGGCGAGGGCCAGGTCCTCGACGCGCGCACCGGCGAGCCGGGCCCGCGCCTGCCGCGCCAGCCGATGAAGGGGCCGCTGGGCGAGGTCATCTTCGCCAACGTCTCAGCCACGACGTGGCGCGAGTGGATTGGCATGGGCACCAAGGTCATCAACGAGTTGCGTCTGCCGATGACCGACCCTCGCGCCCGCCAGACCTACGACGACCACATGATCGACTTCCTCAACATCCGCGAGCTGTACGAGGAAGCCAAGGCCAAGGGGTGAGCGGTCAGTCCAGCACGATGAACCGGCTCTTCGCCTGCTGTTTCACGTAGGTGCGGGTGATGTCACGCCCGCCTTGGCCGGCGTCGTCGTGGGGCCGGCCGTGGGTGGCAAGCCAGCGTTGGCTCCGCTCGAAAAAGCCATCGAACTCGACGGGCGACATCGGCTGAGCGAAGTAGGTGTCGCGCCGCAACGGCACGATCCTGGCGATCGGCTCACCCTTGGCCAGGCTGACGGAGCGTCGTGACGGGTCCAGCTCCAGCACGACGTGCCACGGACTGCTGGACGGATACCAGTCGGTCTCCGCGACCGCGGCCATCGTCCGCCAGCCGGCCTCGTGCATCGGCTTGGCGTTTGGCATCGGCCCCATCGACAGCAGTTCGTTTTGGTCGGTGTCGAGGTAGAGGAAGCTGCTGACCTTCACCTGGTTGCGGATGACATCGTGGACGTCGTCGGTGATTTCGTGCGGGATCGTCTGGCCGCGCTGCCAGAACCAGCAGAACCGCTGCGTCAGCGGCTGGCCTGGGGTTTCCTCGTCGGGCGACCAGTCGAAGTCGCTGGCCAGCTCGACGTCCGGGTCCGCCGACCACGTGCCGTCTTCCGCCTGGTCGAAGGTGACGTCGAAGTTGGCGAGCAGGTCGAAGCCGAAGGCGTTGGCTGCGCGGATGGGCGGACACTCTTCCGGCCAGCCTCGGCCGGTGGGTCGTTTCACATAGACGTCCTTGGCCGGCATTGGGCCGAACAGCTCCTGGCGAAACTTGAAGAAGCGGAGCATGCGCGACGATATGTCGCGTTGACGCGGTCAGACTGACTTGTGGTGCAGCAGCAGCCTGTTACGTTGCGGCCGGATC
>JBCDKH010000178.1 GCA_038746835.1 Planctomycetota bacterium
GACGAAGAAGACGAAAGCCCCACCGAGCCCCGTCACGCCCGAGTCCGTCCGCCGATCGGCACTGCTGTTTGAAGTTGGTTGGGAAGTCTGCTGGCAGCTCGGCGGCATCTACACGGTCCTACGGACCAAGGCCCGGACGATGCTGGAGCAGTGGGGCGAGCGATATGCCCTCGTCGGCCCGTACAACCCGGCGACGGCGGTCACGGAGTTCGACGAGACGCCGCCCGACGGCGTGTTCCGCGACATCATCGACGCCGCCAAGCGTCGCGGCGTCGAGGCGAGGCACGGGCGATGGCTCGTGCCCGGTCGGCCTCGGACGATTCTGATCGACCATCGCGCTCGCTTCGGCTTGCTGCACGAAGACAAGTACTTCCTCTCCGCCGACCACGGCATCGAAACGCAGGCGGACGACGGCGAGGTGAACGAGGTCGTCAGCTTCGGCTTCGCGGTGGCCGAGTTCCTGGCAGCGGCATCAGAGGTCAACGCGGGGCTAGGCCGGGCAACGCTGGCGCACTTCCACGAGTGGATGGCCGGCGTGGCATTGCCGCGGATCGCGCATCGGCAGATTCCGGTGCAGACGGTCTTCACGACGCACGCAACCCTGCTCGGCCGCTACCTCGCGGGCGACGACTCGAAGTTCTACGACCACCTGCCCTTCTACGACGCCGACAAGGAGGCCGACAAGTACACGATCGGCCCGCGGCACCGCATCGAGAAGGCGGCCACGCACTCGGCGACGGTTTTCACCACTGTCAGCGACGTCACCGGCCGCGAGGCCGAGCACCTGCTGGGCCGATCGCCCGACGCGATCCTGCCCAACGGCCTGGACATCGAGCGGTTCGACGCCCCGCACGAGTTCCATCACCTTCACAGCGAGTACAAGCAGGAGATCCACAACTTCGTCCGCGGCCACTTCTTCCCCAGTGGCGCGTTCGACCTCGACAACACGCTCTACCTCTTCACCAGCGGCCGGTACGAGTACAAAAACAAGGGCCTGGACCTCTTCGTCGAGGGCCTCTTCCGGCTGAACGAAAAGCTCCGCTGGGCTCGCGACGTTGACGGCGAGACGGTGCCGACGGTCGTCGCGTTCATCATCACGCGGGCACCCGTCCGCAGCATCAACGTCGAGACGCTGGCCAACCAGGCACAGCTCGAAGAGCTCAAACGGACGTGCGATGAGATCACGGCCGGCATCGGTCAGCGGCTGTTCGAGGAGGCGTCGCGAGGGCACATGGTCGGCCGTGGTGACCTGATCGACGAGGATGCGGAGATCAAGCTCAAGCGGGCCATTAATGCCGCGCGGGTCCGTCGCTTCCCGAGCGTCGTGACGCACGATCTGGCCGACGATGCGAGCGATCCGGTCTTGCGTCACCTTCGGCATCGCAACCTGATCAACTCGCCCGGTGATCCGGTGAAGGTTGTCTTCCACCCGCAGTTTGTCAGCAGCACAAGCCCGCTGATCACGCTGGACTACGGGCAGTTCGTCCGCGGCTGTCACGTGGGCGTCTTCCCGAGCTACTACGAGCCGTGGGGCTACACGCCGATGGAGGCGATGGCCAGCGGCCTGCCGAGCATCACGACGGACCTTTCGGGCTTCGGCAGTTATGTGCGTGGCCAAGACGAACTGGAGCAAACGATGCCGAGCTACATCCCGCACACGCCCGCCGTGCTCGTGTTGGATCGTGGTCGCAACGGCTTCCACGACTCGGTCGAGCAAATGGCCGAGCACCTGTTCAACTTCACGAAGCTCAACCGGCGTCAGCGGATCGAGGTGCGCAACCGCGTCGAGAAGCTCAGCGGCCGATTCGACTGGTCGGTGCTTGGTCGGCACTACCACTCGGCCCACGAGCAGGCGCTGGGCTATCTCAGCGGCGGCAAGCCCGAACGCGGCTCGCTGGAGCTTGTCGAAGTCTGACGCGGCAAGCCGGTCACAGCTCGTCGTCCGCGTCGTCCCGAGTTACGCCTGCGACGGCGGAGATGATCAGGGCCGCGCCGGCGGACAGGGCGGCGGAGGTGAGCGGGTGTGCCTTGATCCGCGACGGCAGTCGCGTCGCCCCGGACTCGCCTCGATCGCCATTCGCCGAAGACGACGGCAACACGGCCAGCACGAACGTCTCGACGACGCTCGGTAGAACGGCACCGAGCATCGACAGCGGATCGGAGGCGCCGAGTCCTCGCGTTCGATGTTGGGCCGCATGAAGGATGGCCCGGGCGACGGACTCGCACGCTGCCTCGTCGTCGGGCGTCGCATCCGCACTCGGGACGACGAGCGCGACGTTGACCGGCAGCTTGTCCAATCGGACTTCCTGCCGCAGCGCATCGGTCAGCCCCTTCACGGCGTGCTGGCTCGCGACGTGGATGGCGTCTTGGGGCGTCGTCTCGGACGAGACGCTGCCGACGTTGATGAGCGATCCGTGGAAGCGTTGGTCGGTTCGCTGCTTGAAGTGTCCGACGGCCTGACGGGTGCCGTGGAACACGCCGGCGACGGTGGTCTGGAAGACGGCCTTCGCGTCGTCGCTCGTCGTATCCGACTCGCCGGCGTCGTTGATCCAGGTGTCGTAGTCGCCGAATCGCTCGATGGTGGCGTCGTGGAGGCGTTGGGCGTCCCCTTCGATCGAGACGTCGCACGCCACGGCCAAGGCTTCGCCACCATTGCCGTTAATTTCGTCGGCGAGCCTGCGGAGTGCCGGTTCGTCCCGACCGGCGAGCACGAGTCTTGCCCCGCGTTCGGCGGCCAGGCGGGCGGTGACGAGCCCGAGGCCGCTTGCGGCCCCGGTAAGGACGATCACCTGATCCTCGAGGGGCTTGAGCCGACTCATGCCGTGTCGCGGAACAAAAGCGATGCCGGGCAGGCACGGCTTGTGCAGGGTGAGCTCGCCATGCGACCCGATGACGTCAACCTGCGACCGACCGCCAAGAACGTCCTCGGCGGACCACTCGCGGTCTGCGGAACCGACCCGAAGACCGGCTTCTACCGCGACGGCTGCTGCGAGACCGGCCCGCAGGACGTCGGCAGCCACACCGTCTGTGCCGTCGTGACCGAAGAGTTCCTCGCTTTCACCGCCTCACGCGGCAACGACCTGTCAACGCCTCGCCCGGAGTTTCGATTTCCAGGGCTCAAGCCGGGCGACCGCTGGTGCCTGTGCAGCGGGCGATGGCGCGAGGCGGACGAGGCGGGCGTCGCTCCGCCCGTGGTGCTGGAGGCAACGCACGAGCGTGCACTCCGGGCCGTCGATCTCGACAGGTTGGAGGCAAATCGCGTCGAGGCGTAACCGGCAGAAGGGCTTCGGGACAAGTTGTGGATTGAAGTCGACGCGACAGCGTGTCCGATAACGGCGAAGTGTCGTCTGCCGTCCATCGCCTGCTGGCTGCCGATGCCTCGCCCGCGGCGGACGAGGCGTGCTTGGCGGCGGTGCGCCTTGGCGATGACGCAGAGGCCGTTGCCGCGCTGGGGACGTTGCTCGATCGGAATCAACCGGGCGCACTCGTAGAGCTCGTCCGGAGCTTCGACGAGTTGCCGGTCGCCGCTCAGCAGCACGCCGCAGAAAAGGCTCCACAGCTCGCGGCCGCGGCGCAGAAGTGTGCTCGTCGCAACGAGGCCGAAGCTCGGATCGCGGCCGCTCGGTTTGTCGAATCGGCGCGGCACAAGTCGCTCTTGCCGACGCTCGCCTCGCTTCTGCACACGCGCGACGCCGATGTCGCCCGCGCTGCCATGTCGGCCTTGACGGGTTGGATCGAAGACGCGACGTCGACCGAAGATCGCGACGCGCTGACGCACATCGTCGCCGACGCCTTGGAGGACCCACGCGGCGTGGTCGCCTCGGGCCGCACTGCAGAGGAACACCTTGTTGCAGCGGCCGTCGAACTCCTCGGGCGCGGCACACGTGCCCGGCCGCTTGCGGACCTGATCCGTCGACGCGGCGGTGCCTCGGCCGCCAGGCTGAATGCCCCACGGACCGCCGGCGACGTGGCCGCCTGTCTCTCCGGCGCCGCGGCTGCGAAACCGATTCTGGCCGAGGCGTTGCGCAACGCACCGACCTCTGTCGCGGTCCACTTTGTCCGTCGGGCGCACTTGCTGTCCGACGCACGGCTCGCCGCCACGGTGGCGACGCTGCAGGACGGACCCTTCTGGTCGACGTCGCGTCTGACCGATCTGCTCGGCCAGCTCGACTCCGATGTCGAAGACACACTGCAGCCCGACGATCTGCCGAATCTGACGACATGGGTCGTTTCGGGCGCGACGCTTGACGTCGAGGCGTTGCTCGTCCAGATCGACGAGGCCGCGGGCGACCATGCCGAACTTCGGCACCGCATCGCCCGTCGGGCTGCGACGCTCTCGGCATCGCGTGGGATTGACTTGTCGCCGGCGTGGATGGACCGATTCGCTGGCTCCGCCGACGCTCGGCTGGCGCGCTTCGGCGCTCGCGAGCTCGCCCGCCGGAGCCGTGGCATCGAGGCCGACGGTACAGGACGCACGCCGAGTCAGCGTCAGCAGGCCGAGCGGTTGTTGCTGGCACGGTGTTGCAGTTCGCCCGCGATTCGTCGCGCCTGCACGCCGGAACTCACGGCTTCGTTCGAGCGCGTCTTCCGCAAGCTCGTTCGCCTCGAACCCACTGCCAAACGTCCATCCGGGCAGGCCTCGGTGCGCAAGGTTCGCGCAGCTGGGCTGGCCCTGTTGAAACTGCTGCCCGACGCATCGCGTCGTCTCGATCGTCTCGCCTCGACCGGGCCGGTGTCGTCGCGGATGCTGGCGTTGTCGCTGGCCGAAGAGGCAGGTGTCGCCGTGCCGCAGGCGATTCTGCGATGCGCTCGATCCGGCGACGCGAAGCTGCGTGCACGGGCGTCAACGCTGCTGGCCGGTGTGGCGGGCGACAAGAACCTCGCGCTCCTGCGTACGCTCCTCAACGACGCCGACGATCGCGTCCGAGCCAACGCGGTCGAGTCGCTCCAAAACCTCGGCCGACTCCGCGAGGCAGACGACTTGCGTCGATTGCTGCACGCCCGCGAGCGGCTCGGCCGAAACCGCGAACGCGCAAATGCGATCGTCGCGCTTGATGCCAACGGCCTAGGCGATGCGGAGCGGCCGCTGTTCGACATGCTGCGCGATCGCCGGGCCAATCACAGGCTCAGCGGCGTCTGGGCGGTGGGCGAGACGCGTCGCTGGCGCCTTCTGGACGAAGTCGCTCGTCTCGCACGAAGCGACGGCGACGCGGGCGTCCGCAAGCTCGCGACCAAGACCGTTCGCCGCGTCGCGACCGAGCTGCGTGGACGAACGAAGAAGACAAAGCCACTTCAGGCAGCGGCCGCGAGCGTTGTTGGTTTTGCGTTGGTGACGAGCCACGCGTCGGCGTCTGACTTTGACGCGAGTCGGCTCGAAGCCCTTCGCGGCGGATTCGGCGGCAACGAAGCCTCGGCCGACGCCGGACCCTGGTTGGCCGCAGCGGTGATGGTGGTCAGCGGCGGGATCGCGATCGGCCTGATCGCACGCAAGGTCCGCCAGGCACTCCAACGCCGCAGCATCGGCCCGGCCGCGATGGACCGGCGGCTCTGCAAGGCGCTTGGGCTTCCGAGCAACGCGGCGCGACGTCTTCGACACCTCGCCACCCGAGCCGACCTGCCCTCAGCCGCGACGCTGCTCTTGTGCCCGAGCCTCATCAAGAAGCTTGCAAACCGCATGGGGCCGCAGGACCGACTGGTCCTCGACCTGGCGCTTCTCCGTGTCGCGAGTTGATCGAACGTTGTAGCCGCGGGCTTACAGCCCGCGGTTCGTCGTCGAATTGGTTTCGCAGTTCAAAACCGCGGGCTGTAGGCCCGCGGCTACCGCGATCGCTGCGCTTCGAGGACCACGTCCTTCACCCGCGTCCGAACATCGCGGCGTGGACGAGTTCGACAGGGTGGACGATCTTGATCGGGCGGCCCGCCTCACTGGCGATGGCGGCGAGGTGCATCGTGCAGCCGATGTTGCCGCTGACCAGAACGTCGGCACCCGTGTTGGCGAAGTGCTCGAGCTTGCGACGTGCCAAACGGCCGGCCATCTCCGGCTGGGTCAGGTTGTACGTGCCTGCTGCGCCGCAGCAGATGTCGGACTCGGGCAGGTCAATCAGCTCCAGCTCGGGCACGCGACTCAGCAGTTGCCGCGGCGGTGTCGCCACGCCTTGGGCGTGCTTGAGGTGACACGCGTCGTGGTACGCCGCCTTGAGCTTCACGGCGTTTCCGAAGGCGAGCTCGCCTTCGCCTACGCCGAGATCGAGGAGCACCTCCGTGATGTCGCGGACGAGGCCGGCGAAGGTCTTTGCACGTCCCGCGTACTGGGCGTCATCGGCAAGGAGGTGGCCGTACTCGCGCAGCATCGCTCCGTCGCCGGCGGTGCAGTTGGTGATGTAGCGGACGCGCGGCTTGTCGTCGGGGATAAAGGTGTCGATGTTGCGGCGCGCCAGGTCCTTCGCATCGTCGCGATCGCCGGCGTGGTTATGGATGGCACCGCAGCAGACCTGGTCAGGCGGGGCGATGACGTCGGCACCGGCCTCACACATGATCTCGGCTGCCATCTGATGCACGTCGGCCGACATCACGCCGGCGACGCATCCTTCGAAGAAGCCGATTGCCACGTTCACGCTGTCGGCTTGCTCGGCCTGTTCGGGGTCGAGCATGCGGACCACCATGTCCATCCCGCCAGCACGGCTGTGCGCCGGCATCGGTTTGGCCCAGATCGCCGCCTTCTCGTCGATCGGCAGAAGCTGGTCCATCCGACGCAGCGTCGGACCCATCAGCTTCATCAGGCCGACCTTGCGCGCGATCCGACGCAGGCCAACGCGATCGGCCAGACGTGCACCGGCGAGTGCGACGCGGAGCCTGTTCGGCCTGGCCAGAAGCTTGACGGCGATGGCTTTCTTCAAGCCCGACAGCTGTTCCGCCGGCGGCCCACCATCAAGGCGATCGTGCGACAGCTTGTAGACCGCGTCATCCAGCAGGGTGCCGTAGTCGACGCCGCTCGGACACGCCGTCGCACACGAGAGGCAGCCGAGACAGCGCTCGATGTGTTTACCGGCTGCGTCGGTGTACGGAACGTCGCCGTCGTGCAGGCCGAGCATCAAGCGAATCCGACCACGCGGCGAGTCGGCCTCATCGCCGAGCTCGAGGTACGTCGGACACGCCGGCAGGCACAGGCCACACTGAACGCAGGCATCACCAGCGGCCTTGGCTTCTTCGGACAGTCGGATCGTCGGGCCGGCAGGCTCGGGTTCGGGCGTCGGCTCCAGGTCGTCCGGAGCCGGCTCGGAGGCGACGGGTTCGTCGTGTCCGTCGTCGACCAGCCCCTCTGGGTCGACGGTCCGGTCCGAAGCGATGCCCGACGACCCCTTGGATGGGGACGACTCGGGTTTCAACTGCGGATCGAACACCAGGGAACCTCGCTGAAGCATCGTACGGGTGCTGTGGACCGACGGAAGCGGGACCGGCCACGCCGGTTCCGCCTGTCTGGCTCATCGGTCATCGGAGTCGATCGCGTGCGTCGGCGACGCTTCGAGACGATCCTCCTCAAGCTGCGGCAGTGCCGGCAGCGTGCCGTCGGGATCGAACTGGGCTTTGAGTTCCCGGAGAATCGAC
>JBCDKH010000179.1 GCA_038746835.1 Planctomycetota bacterium
GGCGGACCTTCATGCCGCTGCTGTAGGTCTGAACCGGGGCGTCGATGAAGTCTTCGATTTCGGCAAAGTCGAGGATGGCGTCGAACTTACGGTCGATCTCCTTCTTGGTCATCCCCAAGACGCTGCCGTTGACATAGACGTTCTCGCGGCCGGTGAGGATGGGGTTGAAGCCGGCGCCGAGTTCGATCAGGGCGCCGATGCGGCCACGCATGGTGATGGAGCCGCGGTCGGGCTTGATGAGGCCGTTGAGCATCTTGAGCAGGGTGCTCTTGCCGGCGCCGTTGTGGCCGATGAGGCCGAGGCATTCGCCGCGGCGGACTTCGAAGCTGACGTCGTCGACGGCCCAGAACTCGTCGCGACGCAGGTTGTCCCGCTCGCCGGGCCGGCCGGTGACTTCGGCGGCGAGGTCCTTGACGCCGTACCAAAGCGAGCGTTTGAGGTCGCGGCAGAACTTCTTGCCGACGCCGTCGACCTTGATGAGGACGTCGGGGTGGGGATCGCTCATCAGGAGCCGATCCTTTCGATGATGATCGGCATGGCGAGGCGGTAGAGCACCCAACCCACGAGCGTCAAGCCGCTGGCGATGACGAGCAGGACCAGCGTGTGCGGCCAGTAGGGGGTCGAGCCGACGATGAGCCAATCGCGGGCGGCCATGAGCGGCGCGGCGGCGGGGTTGAGGAACTCGACGCTGCCGCGAACGCCGGCGTCATTACCTTGCGGCACGGCCCAGCCGACCGGGGTGAGGAAGAGCAGAAAGCCCATCAGCATTGTGATCGCCTGCTGGATGTCCTTGTATAAGATGCCCAGCGGGGTGAGCAGGACGCCGATCATCGTGCCGATCATGATGAGCGTGCCGAAGCCGAGCAAGGCGAGCGGCGCGGTCCAGGCGGGGGCCGTCGTGAAGACAATCATCACGCCGACCAGCAGGCTAAACCGGACGAGCGTGTTAAACAGCACCTCGCCGATGCCCGCGAGCAGCAGTGCCTCGCGGGGGAAGTTGATCTTGGTCAGCATCGCTCGCGAGGCGTTGACGATCTGCAGCGGCTTCTGGACCGAATCGACGAACGACTGCCAGAGAATCGTTCCGAGGAAGACGAAGACGGGGTAAGGCATGCCATAGGCCGGGCTCGTCTCAATGACGCCGGTCGACTGGAGGATGATGAACGTTCCCGCAGCGGCGAGTGGCGGCAGGAAGGCCCAAATCCATCCCAGAGCAGCCCCGCGGTATTGCGCGGAGAGGTTGCGAACGACCAGCCGCCAAGCGAGGCCGCGGGAGGCCTTGAGGTCCCGCCACATCTCTGCTGCCAGGCGGCCGGGGTCAGCGAGGCCGCTGCCAGGGGCGTAGGTGACCTCGCGGAGTGAAAGATCACTCACTCCAGCTTCACCCGAGGGTTCAGACACCCGTTCTCGCTCCATGGCGGTCGGGATAGAGGCCGCGTCGGTCGTCACTCGGAGAACATCGTGTCCGGGGCGTCGTTCAAGCAGTTTTCCACTGGCTGCAGAAGACGTCGAGTAAGTCGTTCGGCATGCTCAACTGGCCGGCATCGGGATAAGGTGCTCGCCGCGCGGGATGTGATGGTGGCGGAACATGAACATCTGCAGCGGGTGTTTTACTACATCGCGAGTGACCGGAACTGCAAGCAGGACGATGTCGGCGTCTTGCAACTGAACGACTAGCGAGGTGCGGCGGCCCGCGGCTTCAAGCGTGAAAGGGTCGATCACTTCGGGCTTCGCCCCTGTCGGTGCACCGTGGTGGTGCCCGTGGGGCGGGTCAATGCGGCTTTGGGCCGAAGCAGCCGGGGTTTGGCGGGACTTCGGCGGGTCGGCGTTGGCCGGCCTGGGGCGGGATCATGCTGCACGCGCGGGGTCGATGCAAGCAATTTGAAGGCGGGCCTGTGCGACGGATTGGCTGCGATGGAAGTGCGGATGGCGGCGGTGGTGACTCAACTGGCTGCGTCAGTCCATGCTTTCTCAAGAAAGCTTCGGGTGGCCGCGAGTTCGTCGGGCTGCCAGTCGGATCGGCCTTCGACGGAAATCGCGCTGTCGTAGCCGATGGTGTGCAGGGCACGGAAGAAGGCGTCATAGCGATCGTCGTGCGTGCGGTCGAGGCCCGGTGACGCCCGGGTGCCGGGGTCGGCGACGTGGACGTGGCGAATCGCCCCGCCGGCCTCGACGATGTGGTCGACGGCCTCGTCCTCTTCCCACAGGTGATAGCTGTCGACGAGGCACTGGACGTGCGGGTGATCGAGCTGGCGAACCATCCGCATCGCCTCGTCGACGGTGTTCAGGATGTTGCACTCGGCCGAGCGGAGGGGCTCGATGACGATCATCGCGCCCGACCTTTCGGCATGCGGTGCGGCCATCTGGAGAAGGTCGGTGATCTGCTGCCACGCTTCGTCGCGGCTCTGGCCGTCGCGGACCATGCGTGCCTTGCCGCTGCCGAAGACGATGGTCTCTGCGACGAGCTCGTGCAGATTGTCGAACAGACCGGCCAGGTACGTCTGCAGTGCTGCCTCGTCGCGATCGGGGCCGGTGACGACGAGGTCGCCGGGCATGAAAATGTTGAAGATGCGTGCGCGATTGCCCAGGCCGCGGAGCGTTTGGAGGTGGCTTTCAGTGTCGTCGGCCCGTGGGTCGAGCAGTCGGCCGGCGGGGAGTTCGACGTAGTCGAAGCCGGCCTCGGTGGCGAGGTCGGCTTTGTCAGGCGTTCCGCAGATTCCGAATCGTGGCATGGCGTTGGGGCGGGTGGTGTTGGGCGACGATGGTGCCTTTCGTCGCTCGCGTCCAAAGAGTACCTTCGCGTCCCGTCCATCGCCCATGAGCCATCGCCCGAACGTCGTCTACCTCAACTCCCACGACACCGGCCGGTACATCCAGCCGTTCGGCCACGCGCTCAAGACGCCCCACCTGCAGAAGCTAGCCGAGGAAGGCGTTCTGTTTCGCAAGGCGTTCTGCAACGCCCCGACGTGTTCGCCGAGTCGCGCGGCACTGCTGACCGGGACCTACGCCCACCAGTGCGGCATGCTCGGCCTGTGTCATCGCGGGTTTCGACTGAATGATCCGCAGAAGCACCTCGCGCCGACGCTGGCCGGGCACGGATACACGACAGCTCATTCAGACGTGCAGCACGTCTCGCCATGGCGTGAGAAGGAAGGCGACGACGTCGTGCCGTTTGACGTCCATCTCGATCCCGAGGCCGGCGAGGGGAAGATCGATCGGGTGCTCGCCTGGCTCGAGGGTCGCAAGCCGGATGACGGGCCGTTCTATCTGGAGGTCGGGTTCAGCGAGACGCACCGGACCAGCGGCAAAGAGCTGCAGTGGCACAACGGCGAGAACTCCCCTGCCGGCGATCCGCGGTACGTCTCCGTCCCCGCACCGCTGCCGGATCATCCGGCGATCCGAAGCGACTTTGCCGACTACGGCCAAGCGGTCGAACGGCTCGACGCGTACTACGGCCAGATCATCGACGCCCTTTCCGCAGCAGGCCTGGCCGATGACACGCTGCTCATCGTCACGACGGACCACGGCATCGCGTACCCGGGCATGAAGTGCTCGCTGACCGATCACGGCACCGGCGTCCTGCTGATCGTGCGCGGGCCGAACGACTCGCCCTTCCGCGGCGGGAAGGTGGTCGACGCGGCGACGCAGCACCTTGACCTCTTCCCGACGATTTGCGACGTCGCCGGGCTCGATGCGCCGGACTGGCTGGAAGGCAAGTCACTGGTTCCGCTGTGCGACGGCTCGCTGAACGCTGGACAGCCCGACGCACTGCACGACGAGCTGTTCGCCGAGGTCACCTACCACGCCGCGTACGAGCCGAAGCGATCGGTCAGGACGGCCCAGTACAAGTACATCCGCTACTTCGACGACGACTTCAGCAAGCCGGTGCTGCCGAACATCGATCCGTCGATCTCGAAAGACGTCCTCCTCGCCCACGGCGGCCTGTCTGGCGATGTGCCGCGCGAGCAGCTGTATGACCTCATGCTCGATCCGCACGAGGCCAACAACCTGGCCGACCGTTCGACGCACGACCAGACGCTGCAGTCGCACCGCGAATCGCTGGCGGCGTGGATGCGGCGGACGGACGATCCGCTTTTGAAAGGCCCGGTCCACGCACCGCGGGAGCTTGCGATGAATCCGAGGACCGATCCTCATCCGACCAGCCCGACGATCACCATGCAGACCGGCGATCCCGCCCCGTGAGTCGCGGTGGTTTTTGCGCTAGGCGACAAATTGGCTTGCACTTGCTCGCTCGCCCTGTACGTTTTCGGGGTCGCCGCACGCACTGGTGCATGCGCCGATCTGGATCATGCATGGTTGCCGGATTGTTCGAGACCTTGGGAGATGAGATGTTGAAATCAAAGCTGTTGTTGGCCACGGGTGTCTGTTGCGCGGCTTGGTCGGCGGTGCCGTCGGCCTCGGCCATTACGATTCGCGACGACATCGGTGGTTCCGGTTCACGGGCCTTTGCCGATTCTGACGACGCGTTCGATGCGGTCGTCTGGGTCGACGGTTGCACGGGCGTGCTGATCGCACCCGACGTCATCCTGACTGCACGTCACTGCGGCATCTTCAATGGCGATCAGGTTCGATTCGGCACGAACGTCAACAGCCCCGACCTGATTCGCACGGTCACCAGCGTCAGCAATCCGGACGGCTTCGGCAGCCTGCTCGACGGCGGCGACGTCACGATCGCGCGGCTCTCCTCGCCTGTTCCGAGCAGCGTCGCCACCCCGCTCCGCATCATCGACGAGACGGTCGGCCTGGTCGGACAGGTCGCAGCCACGCTCGGCTACGGCTTCAACGGCGTCGGCAGCAGCGGCCACGGCTTCACCGGCGACGACCGTCGCTGGGGCGGCACCAACGTCATCGACCGTTACGGCACAGCCCCGGGTAGCAGCAGCTCATTCACGTCGAACATCTTCTCGACCGACTTCGACAACGGCTCGTTCTTCAACAACACGATCTCCGGCAGCGATCCGACGCCGACCGAGTTCGAGGCGACGACCGCCCCCGGTGACTCGGGCGGGCCGCTGCTCGTCAACATCGGCGACGAGTGGCTCGTCGCTGGCGTGCTTTCGGGCGGGACGACGTTCAACAGCGTCTACGGCGATATCTCGTGGTGGACCGGCGTCCAGCCCTACCGCACGCAGATCGAAGCCTTCGGTGGACAGTTCACGCTCATTCCCGAGCCCAGCGGCGCCCTCGCCCTCGCCTCGGCCGGCCTGATCCTCGCCCGTCGGCGACGCTGACGCCCGACGTCGCCGTCGTCTGAGGCGACGCGTTGATTCGGTATGCTCCGCTCGAGCAGGCGCTTCCCGCGCCTGCTGCGAGACGACGTGACGCCGCACTCCGATGACATCACCGTCGACACGCGCGCCCTGGCCGGCAAGGTGCTCCGTCGGGTGCGACAGCGGTGGCGGTCGATGGCGATCATGCACGTCGCGGTCGATGCCCTGCTGCTGGTGACGCTCTCGCCGGTGTTGGCGTGGACGGGCCGGCGGTTGATCACGTCGGAAGACCGCGTGGCCGTGAGCAACACGGACCTGGTCGGGTTTTTCATCTCGTTCAGCGGAGTTGCTCTGGCTTGCCTCGTCGCGGTCAGCTTCTTCGCCACACGCTTCTCACAGCTGACAGGCGTTCTGGTGATCGTCGGCGGCGAGGGTCCGCTGCTGCGACGGTTCTGGACGGTGGTGCGGTTCGGGCCGAGGCTCGTTCAGCTGGCGGCGGTGCTGATTGGCGTGCTCGTGCTGGCCGCGTTGCCGGGTTCGATCATCGCGCTGGCTTCCGCGTGGCCGATTCTGACGAGCGACGTCGACATCAACTTCTACCTGGCCGAGCGGCCGCCGACGTTCTGGTGGTCGCTTGTCGGTGTGATCGTCGGCGTGGTCATCGCCGCCGGAGCCTGCCTGTTCGCCATCGCCCGCGTCTGTCTGTCGCTACCGATCACGCTCTTCGAGGAAGTCGCTCCGCTCGCAGCCATCCGCGAGAGCTGGCGGCTGACCGGCGGACGCAGCAACGCGGTCGCGAGGCTGCTGGTCGGCTTCGCCCTCGTCGCCCTTGGCATCGCAGTCGCCGCCGGACTTGTCACCGGGGGGATCGTCGCCAGCACGTCTCTCGTCCCGCCGTCGACGTTCGCGGTCCTGCTTGTCGCCGCGGCGGCAGTGTTTCAGGCGATGGTCGCGATCGGCGTCAGCATTCTGCTGGTTTCGGTGTTCGGCACGCTGCTGGCCCTTCTCGCGAGCCGACTCGGTCGCGAGGTCACCCTCCACGACGACGGCGGACAGATCATCGACTTCCCACTGCTTCGCTGGCGCAACGGCCTTGTCGTCTGGGCGGCAGGCGTCATCACGCTGATCGTCGCGGTCGGCACCACGCTCGCCGCCGGCGTGCAGACACTCGAACGGCCAGCACCCCTCATCATCGCGCATCGCGGCACGGTCGACCGTGCACCGGAAAACACGCTCCTGGCCTTCACCGACGCGACGAAGGCCGGGACGGACGTCGTGGAGCTCGACGTGCAGCGGTCCAGCGACGGCGTTGTGATGGTCGTCCACGACGCCGACCTCATGCGGCTGGCCGGCAGGCGTCTCAAGGTTGCCGACACCACGGCCGCCGAGCTGATGTCGGTGCCGCTGGGTCCCGACGGCGATCAACGCATGCCGACGCTTCGTGAGGCGTTGGAGACCGTCGCGCCGGATGCCCGCGTGCTGATCGAGCTGAAGTACTACGGCTTCGACGACCAGCTCGTGCCCGCCGTCGTTCGCGTGGTCGACGAGCTCGACCTCCGCGAGCGTGTTCTGGTCATGTCCCTCGACGCCAAGGGTGTCGGACAGACGCGCGAGCTGGCTCCTGACATTCCGGTCGGCCTGACGGTTGCCACGAGCCTGGGCGACCTTTCCAGGCTCGACATCGACTTCGTTGCCATCGGGCAGTCTGCCGCCAAGCCACGCACGCTCGACCGCCTGCACGATGCCGGCATCGACGTGTACGTCTGGACCGTCAACGACGCCGACGCCGTCCGCCGCTTCCTCGCCTTCGGCGTCGACGGCCTCATCACCGACCGTGTCGACATCGCGACCACCGCCATCGAGGCCTGGTCCGACGAGACTGCCGTCGAACAGGCGTTAATCGCCTTCAAAGCCCGCTGGTTCGATTGACGCTTATCCGTCCTGCGTCACGCGGCGAATCGCGGCGACAAAGCCGTCGACCATGTTGTCGAGCGTGAAGACCTCCGCGGCGGTCTTGCGTGCCTCGACTGACAGCCGCTGACGAAGGTCGGCGTCGCGGAAGAGCGACGTCAGCTTCGCTGCCAGATCGTCCGGATCGCCGCGTCGGAACAGCAAGCCGTTCTCGCCGTCGCGGTGGGCCTCGATTTCGGGGTTCTGCGCCGCCACGTCGTCGCCGGTGACGACCGCGCAGCCGTAGCCGAACGCGTGGAGCACGCTGAGCCCGATGTTGTTCGGATAGCAGAACGCCCCCGACGCGGCCGCCGTCAGGAACCAGGGCGCGACCTGCTGGTCCTCGTAGATCGCCCCGGGCATGTGGAGGTCGTTGCCAA
>JBCDKH010000180.1 GCA_038746835.1 Planctomycetota bacterium
ACGTGTCGGGTGCCAGCACGGTGAACGTCGACGCAGACTTCTTCGTCGGAGGCGAGGTTGGAGCAGTTGCCGGCGACGGATCTGTCACGGTGACCGACGGCTCGTCTGTCACTGTCGGCGACGACCTCTACATCGGAACCGACATTTCGACGGGTGTCCTCTCGCTCTTCGGTGCTGGGACGACACTGACGGTGGGCGACCGGCTCTACGTCGGCTGGGGCTTCGCAGGCTTCCCTGCGACGGGGACGCTTGAAGTCGGACGTGGTGCCGTCGTCGAGGCCACCGCCGGCGAAGGCCTCAACTACGCCGATGCCGGCGGCGACCAGGCGACGGGCCGATTCGTCATCGGCGACGATGGAACCGGAACCGTCTCCTCCGGCCTGATCGAGGCCAGCACCTTCGGCTTCGGCACCGGCACGGCGATGCTCGAGCTTGCAGTCGATGGCGGCGTCGTGCTCGACGTTGGCGACGTATTTGTGCTCATCGACTACAACACGTGGGACGGCGGTCTGTTTGCGAACGTGGCGGACGACGAAATCGTCTCGTTCAGCGGCTTCCAGTTCCTGATCGACTACAACGACGCCGCGTTCGGCGGGACCGCACTCACCGCGACCGTCATCCCCGAACCCCTCGCCGCCCTGGGCGGTTTCGCCGGCGTCGCCCTCATCGGCCTGCGCCGCCGAGCGAAGGTGTGATCGGAACCGCCGGGTTGCGGAACGTCGCCGCTAACAAGCAGGTCGTCGGGTTTCGCACAGCTTGCTCCGGACTGGTTGCTGCTTCATCACTCAGAGGCGTCAGACGCTGGTTGTGATGCGGGAGGTTTGAGGCGGAACTCGACGCGGACGGCTTCGGCTTCCTCGGTGCGTCCCATCGCTGCGAGGCAGTCGGCGTGGCGGCGTGCGGCCTTGCGTGTGGCGGGGTGTTCGTTGCCGAACACGCGTCGGTAGCCTTCGATCGCCTCCCGATAGAGCGGCTCCGCCGCGTCGTACTCGCCTCGATCTGCGAGCAGAAACGCCGTGTTTTGCAGCGAGAGCAGCGTGTCAGGATGAATGTCGCCGAGCACACGGCGCTGCCGTTCGAGCGTGTCGCGATAGAGTGTCTCGGCAGCGTCCTTGTCGCCGCGGACTTGGAGTACGACTGCCAGGCCATTGGCCGCGCTCAGTGTGTCGGGATGATCGCCGCCGAGGACGCGGCGGCTTCCATCGTGTGCTTCCCGGTAGAGCCGTTCTGCGGCCTCCAGATCACCGCTGTTTATGAATTGAGTGGCTAAGTTGGTGATGGACATCAGTGTCTCGGGGTGATCTCCTCCGAGAACGCGGCGGTAGCCGTCAACTGCTTGTTGGGAGAGTGTCACAGCCGCGTCGACGTCTCCGAGTTCACCGAGCACTGTTGCCAGATTGCGAATTGAAGTGAGCGTGTCGGGGTGATCGTCGCCGAGTTCGCGTTGATGACCATCAAGTGACTCTCTGAGGAGCGGTTCGGCTGCTCTGAAGTCTTCATTACTGAACAGCAGGGCTGCCAGATTGCCGACCGAGGCCAACGTATCGGGATGTTCATTCCCTAGAACTCGGCGGCGACCATCAAGTGCCTCTTGTATGAGAGGCGCAGCTTTTTCGAAGTCACCGCGGGCGAAATACACAACTCCCAGGTTGTTCATCGTGTCCAGCGTCTGGCGGTGATCGTTGCCAAGCTGTCGGCGATGAGTGTCGAGCGTCTCTTCGAAGAGTGTCGTCGCTTGCGGATATCGCCCGACTCGGAACAGCACTTCGCCCAGGCTGGTCTGCAACACCGCCTTGACCAGCGGGCGATTTTCGAAGCGGTCGCCGAGGTCGTCGACAGCGCGTTCTACCACTTCGATGACGGTGATTTCGTCCCCGCGTGCGTTTGCCGGATTGGCTTCATCGAACATGCCGACAAGGAAGTCGTTGGTCTCTTCGGCGATCGCGGCCTGACGCTCGGCCTCCTGGCGTTGTTGCTCGGCGACCAGGCGCTGCTGCTCGGCTTCGTCGCGTTGCCGCAAGGCGTCGGCCTCGGCGTCGTTGGCACGCTCGGCCTCGGCTAGAGCGAGTTCGGCCTGCTCATCGGCACGCACCATCTGCGTCGTCGTGCCGACAATTCCGCCGGCGAGCAACACCGCGATAACCGCCGCCGTGGCCAGCGCGACTCTGTGCTTGGCGATCAGCTTCTTCGTCCGATAAGCACGGCTCTCGGGCCCGGCGATCAACGGTCGGCCGTTGAGGTAGTTGTCGATGTCCTCGGCCAGTTGCAGTGGGCTCGCGTACCGCCTTGCCGGCTCCTTCCGCAGCGCCATGAGCGGAATCCACTCCAGCTCGTGACGAAGCGTGCGTCCCAGCTCTTCGAGTCGAATCCTCCGGGTTTTGGCGAGGCTTTCTGTTTCGGTCGGATCGATGCGCGTTAGTCGCGTGCTCGGTGACGGCGGGTCGACTTCGCGGATGATGCGACGCACCTCGTCGTCGGCGGAGCGTGCTAGTTCGCGCGGGTCGAACGGGGCGACGCCCGTCAGCAGCTCGTAGAGCAGCATGCCGAGGGAGTAGACGTCGGTGCGCGTGTCGATGTCGGGCGAGCCGGCTGCCTGCTCGGGACTCATGGTCGTGTACGTGCCGATGACCATGCCGCCAGCCGTATTGAAGGTCAGGTCGGTCAGGCGATCGCTCGTCATTGCCTTGGCGATGCCAAAGTCGATCACTTTGACGGTCGGCTTGCCGTCGTGTCGGTAGGCCAAGACGTTGCCGGCTTTGATGTCGCGGTGGATGATCGCCTTCTGGTGGGCGTGGTTGATCGCGTCGCACACCTGCTTGAACAGCTCAAGTCGCTCGTCGATGGTCAGCTTCTGCTCGTCGGCAAACTCGGTGATCGGCAGACCCGGCACGTGCTCCATGACGAAGTACGGCCGGCCGGCGTCGGTGCTGCCAGCGTCGAGGACTTTGGCGATGTGCGGGTGGTCCATGCGGGCCAGCGCCTGCCGCTCGGACGAGAAACGCGCAATGACCTCCTTCGTATCGACGCCGGCCTTGATGACTTTGAGAGCAACGGTCCGTTGAACGGGCGTCCGTTGCTCGGCCTTGTACACCGAACCAAAGCCCCCGTCGCCGAGGAGCTCAAGGATGACGTACGGCCCGACGCGGTCACCCTTGTTCCACTGGATGTTCATGTCCCGATGCACCACGCTTGGCGTCTCGACAGACGTCGGTCGACGAGTGGCATCGGTGTGGTCTTCTGAAGGCAGCAATTGCCGGACCTCGGCCGCGAGGTCGGGGTCGACCAGCGCAAGATCGCCGAGTTCCTTGTCTCTGGCTTCGTGCGTTCGCTGGAGGAGCAACTCGACCCACTGTGGTGCTGTTCGCCGGTTGCTCATCCGATCAGTGTGCACGCGCGGCCAAGCCCGCCGCAAGTTGGTGGCACCGAGCGGGTCGCGTCCGTTCGGTCGTACTGGTTGTGCGTTGTCCAACCACACCCGGGCGCGCTGGGGCAAGCGCAGCTGCTGCAACCCGCTGCCGCTCCTTCGGAGTCTGACGTACCATCTCCCCATGCGGGCGAGCCACTGGATGAGGACGACGGCCGTCGCGACGCTGGCGGTGTTGGGACTGAGCGCAGCAGCGCTTGCAGAAAAGCCGTTGCAGGACATGACGCCAGAGGAGCGGCGAGTCGTGTTCCAGCGTGAGCTAGGCAAGGCGTACCTGGACACCTTCGAACCGGCGCTTCGGCGATTCGACCGCTTGCCGCGGCTAGTGGCGACCGTGGCGGTGGCGCGATTGGACTCGGAAGAAGCGACGACGGCGCTGGTCGACTCGCTCCGTTTCGCCTCAGGGCTGGATGACTTTCGCGAGGCACGTCGCGGCGGGCCAGACCCGGTGGTGGCGTGGCTCGCGTGGGAAGCACTGCGTGGACGGCTCGACTCGCTCAGCGACGACCAGCTCGCGACGTGGCGCAAGGCCGGAATCGTCTCGGCGGCCAACGGCGGATTTCCGGGCGAGCTCTCGGCGACGCTGTTCGAGGCGGCTGCGTCTGGACCGGCGTCCGACTACGGCGACGCCGTCGGCGGTGCGGCGGCGACAGTCGTTGCCAGAACGCCTTGGAACGATGAAAAACCCGCGGCCGAACTCGTCGCCCTGCGCGACGCAGTCGCCGCATGGCGCGATCGCGAGGTCGTCGAGGCACTACTCGACCGACAGCTCCTTCGACTCAACACGGCACCGCAGAAGGTCGACTACGTCCTCTCGGCACTGCCCGGCGCACCGGCGGCGATCGAAGGCGCGCCGGCCGCACGAGACGTGATGCGACGCTGGCGTCCATGGCTTCGCAGCGATGTCACGCCGGCATCGGCCGATGACCTGTCGACGTACGTCGCGAGCGATCTGCTCTTGCCCAAGCCTGAGACGCCTGATCTCGAGGACGAGTCGTGGCGCGACGCGTTCGAGGCGGGCGACCTGGAGGTGCGCGGCGTTGACCTGGCGTGGGTGATCGACGCGACCGGCTCGATGGCCGAGGAAAACAAGGCCGTCGCGCGGGCAACAGGGCGTGTGATGAGCCTTCTGAGTGTGTTGAGCGGCGAATCGCGTGGTGCTGCCGTGTACGTGCGCCACGAGGTGATCGACGAGTTGCAACAGAACTGCTGCCGCCACGCCGAGGGACACCCGCGCGGTTACACCGCCAGGCCGTTTCCGCTGACGTCGGACATCGCTCGGCTCTCACGTGCGATGTTCTTCGAGCCGGTGCCAAAGCCCAATCGCGAGCAGTGGGCCAACATGCACCCCGGCACGGCCGTCCACGGCGGGATGGTCGCGGCGCAGCAAGGCCTGCGATGGAACACCGAAGGCGGAGCGTTGCACGCCATCGTTTTGGTGGCCGACGCAGAGATGACGCCCAAGACAGAGGACGCCACTGCGAAGCTCGCTTACGACTTTGCCCGTCGTGGCGTTCGCATCCTCGCGCTTCATACGCAGAAGCCCGACGAGCACTGGAAGCGTGCGATCGAAGAGGCGGCCGGTGGAAGCGTCATTCGCTTCAAGGCCGGCGACATCAATCGCAGCGGCCTGCCGACCGAGCCGCTCAAAGCTTGGACGATCGAAGCCGCCGAAGAGCAGTTCGGCAACATCAATCCGTTCGAAGACGTCGCCCTGCGCATCATCGACAGCGCCGTCACCGAGGGGTATCACCCACGCATTCGCCAGGTCATTGTCGCCACCGGGCCGTTTATGCGTGCGGCTTTTCCTGACATGCTGCCGAACGAGAAGCGATAGGGCGTTAGAGTCGAACGCATGCCGACGTGGTTGCGCGTGGTCGAATCGCTCTTGCCACTGGTGCTGCTGGTCTCGCTCGGTGCGGCACTGATGCGGTTCGGCTTTCTCGAGCGGGCCACGCGACAGCAGCTCGATCGGCTCGTCTACTGGGTCTGCTTGCCGGCGCTCCTGACGAAGATGATCGGCGTCGCGGGCGGGCTCGACAGGGCGGTCGGCGAGGTCGCGTTGGCCTTGGCGTTGGCAACGGTCGCCGCAGCAGCCATCGGGGCGATTGGGTGGAAAGTGCTTCGCGGCGGAAGCGATGCGTTCGGCGTCATGGTGCAGGGAAGCTGCCGCGGCAACCTCGCTTTCGTCGGCGTGCCCGTCGTCGCGCTCGGCGGCGGAAGCCCACGAGCCATCGCGATGGCGGCCGTTGCACTGGCACCGACGGTGCTGCTGTTCAACGTGCTCGCCGTGAGCGCACTGTCGTGGGGACGATCACGCGGCAGCGGGCTCAGCGGTGCCAATCTGCTCAAAGGTGTCGGGCGTGAGCTGGTCACCAATCCCATCCTGATTGCGTGCGCGGCGGGACTAACCCTGGCGACCAGCGGCTGGCGTCCGCCCGACGTGGTGCTGACGTCACTCGATCTCATCGGCCAGCCGGCAGGCCCGCTCGCGCTGATGAGCCTCGGCGGGGCGCTGGTCACGTACAAGGTTCGCGGACGCATCGTCCCAGCCGCATGGTCGGCGGCGGCGAAGCTGCTGGTCGGTCCACTCGTCGCAGGAACAATCGCCTGGACGCTCGGCTTCGACGCCGATCAGGCACTCGCCGCCCTCGCACTCGCGGCCGCTCCGTCGGCTGTCGTCGGCTACGTCCTGGTCACTCAGCTCGACGGCGACGCCGCGCTCGCGGCATCCATCATCGTCCTGACCACACTCGCCTCGGCCGTCTCAATCGGCGTCGTGCTCGGCGTCGTCGAGGCCTGGCCCTACTGATCCAACCCATGCAACTCACACTCGACGGCTCACGCTTCCGATTCGACGGCCACCTCACCTACGCCGACAGCCCAAACGCCGACGCGCACGGCATGCTAATGAACGCCCGATTCATTCAGGGCGTCTTCGACGACAAGGCCGACCCGAGTCGCTTTGCGCGCTTCGGCTTCGATGAGTGGGACGCCGACGCCCAGACCGATCGACTCATCGCCGCGCTGCCCGAGTGGTACGGTTGGGGCCTGCGTGCCTTCACCGTCGGCTTCCAGGGCGGCGGGCCTTGCTTCACGACGGAGAACCCGACGATCGACAACAACCCCTTCGGCCGACGCGGCGAGGCGATCGACCCCGCCTATGCGGCGCGCATGGAACGCCTCGTCCGCGCCGCCGACGGCCTGGGCATGGCCGTCATCGTGAGCTTCTTCTACGGCGATCAGGCTGCACGAATCGACGACGAAGACAGCGTCCGACGCGCCGTCACCACGGCCAGCCGCTGGCTTCGTGATGGCGGATACCGCAACGTCATCATCGAGATCTCCAACGAGTACAACGTCGGCCCGTTTGCCAAGCACCCGGTGCTCTTCGAGCCGTACGGCGTGGCGAGCCTGATCGACCTGGCCCGTCGCGAAAGCGGCGGACTGCCCGTCGGCTGCAGCGGCACGGGCGGCGTCATGCCCGACGCCATCGCCGACGCCAGCGACGTCGTCCTCATCCACGGCAACGGCCAGTCGCGACAACGCTTCGCCAACCTCATCACCCGCGTCCGCCAACGCGTCGGCGACAAACCCATCGTCTGCAACGAAGACTCGCCCGCCGTCTCCAACCTGCCCGTCGCAACGCGGCAGGGCGTGTCGTGGGGCTACTACAACAACTGGACCAAGCAAGAGCCGCCGACGCGATACGAAGTGCGGCCCGGCCACGATCACTTCTTCGCCTGGCGCATGGCCGACGCGCTCGGCTACGCACCCGACGCGATTCCGCACGACGATCAGTTCGTGCTCACCGGCCTCGACGAACACGACCACGCCAACGGCCGCCGCTGGCCTGTGCTCGCTTGCCTCTTCACCGAGCAAGTGGATCGCGTCGACTTCGAACGCGACGGCACACACGTCGAGACGCAGTACGACGACCCCTTCGCCGTCGGCTGGCGCAGCAACTGGTACCACCTCGGCCACCCCGCTGCCGACGG
>JBCDKH010000181.1 GCA_038746835.1 Planctomycetota bacterium
CCAACGGCGCAACGCACAGCATCGAGTTCTGCGGCGGCACGCACGCCGACCGCACCGGCGACATCGGGCTGTTCAAGATCGTCGCCGAAGAAGCCGTCAGCAAGGGCGTCCGGCGCGTGACGGGCGTGGCGAGCCAGGCGGCGATCGAGCACGTGCAGAAGCTCGACAAGACGCTCGTCGAGACGGCGGCGGCGTTGTCCGTGAAGCCCGACGACGCGGCCGAGCGTGCGGCCGCGATGCGAGACGAAATCAAGAAGCTCAAGAAACAGCTCGCGAGTGGCGCCGGCGGGGCGAGCTTTGACGCCTCGGCCATCGCGGCCGATCTCGTCACCAAGGCGGAGGGGGCCGTCATGGTCGCGAAGGTGGCGGCACCGTCGGACGACGCATTGCGGTCGGTCATCGACGCGGTGAAGTCGAAGCAGCCGAGCTACGCGGTCCTGCTCGCGTCGCCGGGCGAGGAGAAGGTGTCGATCGTCGCGGGCGTCAGCGACGACCTGATCAAGCAAGGTCTCAAGGCCGGCGATTGGGTCCGCGACGTCGCCAAGGCCTGCGGCGGCGGCGGTGGTGGTCGCCCGAACCTCGCCCAGGCCGGCGGGCGTGATCCGTCGAAGGTCGGCGCAGCGCTCGAAGTCGCCCGAGCTTTCGCGTCCGACAAGCTCGCGTAAGTCCCTCCGTCATCCCGAGCGCAGCCGAGGGACCTTGCCTGAATCCGGACGATCCGGGCGAGGTCCCTCGACTCGCTGCGCTCGCTCGGGATGACGGAGTGCAATCAGTCCTCGAAAGCGCGAACACGCTCGACGATCGCACGCTGTGCATCGGCCGCCTCGGTGTTGCCGGCTGCTTCGTGGGCTGCGAGCAGCAGCTCGTGGTTGGCGAGGTCGTAGCTGTTGCCGAAAACGGCCAGCTGGGCCATCTCAACGGCACGTTCGGGCTCGTCGACGCGGAGCCACAGCCCGGCCGCCCGCGTGGCGAAGCGGGAATCGGTCGTCGTCCGGACCGCCAGCCACGAGAGCCGGTCGGCCGCATCGGCGAGGCGTTCCTGCACGAGGTAGATCCCGGCCAGACGCCGAGACGGACCTTCGTCGAACGGCCGAAGCTCCGCCGCAAGCTCGAACGCCGCCGCAGCCGTCGGCCAGTCGCGCTGCCGGACAGCCTGCTCGCCGGCTCGCATCTGCTCGGCGTAGGCCCGGGATGTTTCGGCATCGTGTCCCCAAGACGCGACACGCTCCTGCATCCAGACCGCGAACGCCTCATCGAACTCGCTCGGTGAGAGGTCAAACAGGTCGGCCAACGCCTGTCGCTCCGTCAGTCCACGCCGGCACGCATCGATCAGGTCGGCCAGCACCTCTTCGCCGTGCAGCTCGACGAGGTACTCGCAAACCATCCACGACTGGGCGTACGCCTGCGACCGGTCCGTCGGCTTGCGTGGCCGGACGAAGCCCCACGTCAGATCCTCGATGCCGAACAGGCCGCCATTGAGTGTGGCACCGGCAAGCAGATTCAGCTGGCTCTGCGAGATCGGTGCGTCTTCCCCACGGACGGCGAGGCCCTCGGTGTACCAGTGCCAGATGCGATTGTCGGTCGCGCCGAGCGTCACGGTGTGGATGTACTCGTGCCGCATGACGCGTGCCCAGTCGAAGCTACCGAGCGTCTCGCCGTTGTCGCGCGGGGCGACGAGTGCGATGACTGGTCCCGTGCAGGCGCCGACCGTGCCGATGTACGGGTCGCCCGCGACGCGGACGCTGAATCGATCGTGCGTCGGAAAGACCTGAATCTCCGTCGGCCGATCGGGCTCCCAGTCGAAGCCGCTGGCGACGTCGTCGTGCATCTCGTCCAGCCATGCGGCCATCAGGTCGGCGACGAGCGCGTCGCCGGGGTCGACGTCGGGGTCGTGGCGAACGATGAAGTGCATCGTCTCCTGTGCGCCGTAGCCGGCCATCTCTTCGAGAAGCTGCAGGTAGTTGGCGGTCTCCGCGTTGAACGGGTCGAGGTCGCGAGCGCGGCGTAGCTCGACGATCGCTTGGCGTTCCTCGCCAGCCTGGACGTAGACGTTGGCCAGCTTGTTCCGGGCGGCCGTCCACCACGGGGCACGCTCGACCACGTCGGCCAGGAGATCGGCCGCGCGGTCGTACTGCCGGGTGATCGCCAACTGCTCGCCAATCTGGTACCGCGCGACGGCGTCGTCCGGGCGAAGCTCGTCGACGCGAGCGAGCAGGGCGTCGGCACCGGCCTGGTCGAGCCGCATCGCCCGCGACGCTGCCAGCAAGCCAAGGGCACGCACGTCGTTCGGATCACGGCGAAGCTGGCGGACGATCGGGGCCTCGGCTCGATCCGGCTGACGCTGCAGCATGAGAGATCGGCCGTCGAGCAGGTCCGCCTCCCGCGACGCCGGATCGACTTTGCGCAGTGCCGCCGAGACGGCAGCCGCCTCGGCGAAGCCGAAGCGATCCAGGTGCATCTGACCGAGCAGGGCGAGCGCGTCGGCGTCGTTCGGACGCCGCGTGAGTGCGGCTGCGACATCTTCGAAGGCGGCCTTGGCGTCGCTGCGGTCGTAGGCGAACGACGCCGCCGCGACGCGTGCTTTGACGTGCCCGCGATCGGCGACGTCGTAGGCGTAGATGAGCATCGTCAGCACGTCGTCCTGCAGATCCGGATTCGTCGCGTACTCCAGCGACAGCGTGGCGAGCCGGTCGATCGAAGTCGCTGCGGCGACAAGTTCGTCGGCGTCGGTGAAGGCGTCACGGTTCTGGTAGAAACGCGGCAGGATCCGAGCGTCATCGAACCAGCGGTACGTCTCGATCGCGGCTTCGATGTCGCCGGCGGCTTCGTAGGTCTGACCGAGCGCTGCACGGGCGACGAACGATGTGGAATCAAAGTCGACCGCACGAAGCAGTGCGTCGATCGCATCTGCGTATCGGCCTCGATCGGCCTCGACCTCGCCGAGCAAGACAAGCTCGTCAACGGTGCCAGCATCGGCCATCAGGTCGACGGCGGCCTCGTGGTTGCCGAGTCGAAGTAACGCCGCCGCCCGCAGTCGCGGCGAAACATCAGCGTCGTTCCAAATGACCCGGCGAACGTGCCCGGCTTCGAGGTCGAACGCGGCAACCGCCGCCTCATCGAGATATGCGGGCGGTGAGGCGTTTTCGGACCGCTGCTCGGGCATCAACCGTGCGATCATCCGACCGGCCGCGTCGATCGGCAGGGCACTTGCGGTGGTGGACAGGCACAGGCCGGCGAGCGTCGAGGACAGCAACAGAGCACGCATCACGTGATCTTAAACGATGGCGGCCGCCGCGTCGTTCGCAGCGGGCGGCCGTACGGTGGCCCATGACGATGGACGAGCTCGTCGGCAACGTCGATGCCTTCCCGGTGTTGGCCAGACGCGATTACTTCAATCATGCCGGCGTGAGCCCGATGCCGCGGGCGGTGACGGATGCGGTACGAGGCTTCCTGCAGCACTTCGAGGAGGACGCCTTCGTCGGCTTCGACTTCGCCGGTCCGATGGACAAGCTCCGCAATGCCGCAGCCGGGATCATCAAGGCCTCGGCAGACGACATCGCGATCGTCAGCCACACCAGCGACGCGATCAGCCTCGTCGCGCTCGGTCTCGACCTGAAACCGGGCGATCGCGTCGTCATCAACGACGGCGAGTACCCGGCCAACGTCTATCCGTGGACCGAAGCCTGCAATCGGGCCGAGGCAACGCTCGTCAGCGTGCCGGAGACAACGACCGACACCGGCGAGGTGATCGTCCGGGAAGAAGACCTGCTGGGCGCGTGCGACGACCCGAGAACCAAAATCCTCGCCGTCTCGCACGTGCAGTGGGGCACGGGGCAGCGGATGGACATCGAGCGGCTCGGTGCGTTCTGCCGCGAGCGAGGCATCCTCTTCAGTGTCGACGCGATCCAATCGTTCGGCGTCGTGCCGATCGACGTGGACAAGGCCAACATCGACTTCCTGCAGGCCGGCGGACACAAGTGGATGCTCGGGACGATGGGTGCGGGCGTGCTGTACGTCCGCCGAGAGAAGATCGAATTGCTCCACCCAGCGGCGGTTGGCTGGGGCAGCGTGGTCAATCCGTTCGCTTGGGAAGAGATCGATTACACGCTCCGGCCGACGGCCCATCGGTACGAGACAGGCTCGCCTGCCTTCGCCCCGATCATCGCCGTCGGCACGGGTCTGTCGATGCTGCACGAGCTCGGCATCGAGGCGATCCACGACCGCGTGACGAGCCTGGGCGACCGCTTCGCCGCAGGCATCGTCGAGGCGGGCTGCACGATTGTTTCGCCTCGCGGCTCAACCGAGCAGAAGTCGGGTTCTGTCTGCTTCACGCCGCCCGGCGACGCTGAGGCGGCAAAGTCGCTGTACGAGACGTTGTCGAAGGAACACGCCACCGAACTCGCCAGCCGCTGCGGCCGGGTCCGTTTCGCACCGCACTTCTACAACACCGAGGAGCAGGTGGATCGGGCGGTCGAGCGGGTAGTAACCACTCTTCGATAACTGCCAGAGATCGCAAAGGCGCAAAGACGCGAAGGTGAACGCGAAGGCGGCAGACACTCCTGTTTCCGACCTTCGCGTCCCTCTTCGTGTTTTCGCGACTTCGCGATCTCTGCCGAATCAGCCAGCGACCCTCGCCAACTCTGCACGCGCGAAGTCTGCGTGTTCCGCATCGCCGATCGCGTCGAGTTCCTCCGCTGCCTTCGTGAGTGTCGCGGCGGCGTGGGGGTGGTTCAGGTAGCGGGACTGCAGCAGGCCGAGCATGAGGCGGGCCTGGGCCGCTTCGGCGTCGCCGGGGCGGGCGTAGCGGTTGAGGTAGGCGTCAAAGGCAGTCGCCGCGCCGGCGTGGCGGGCTTCGCGATACAGCGTTTCGGCCACGGTCAGCTGCTCGCGCGGCGGGAGCACCTGGCGATCGTCGACGGCGACCAGTCGCTCATACAACGCTGCGGCCGACGACGCATCGCCACGATCCAGGGCCTCACGCAGCTCAGCCTTAAGTTCCTGAGCCTGCATCGCCTTCGGATCGGCGGCCGAGCGGGGGACGACGTCCATTGCCGAGCCGTGCGTCTGCCCGCTGGCACGCAGCTCCTTCGCGTAGGTGGCCTTGTCGCGTCGGCGTTTCCACATGGCCAGCACGTCGCCGCGATCGGGCTTGAGCAACTGGAACTTCAGCAGCACGAGCCCGACGAGGAACCCGTAGATCCCACCGCCGACGTGCGCCCAGTTGGCGACGCCTTTGTCGTTGCCGAGCAGCAGCGTATCGAAGCCCTGGACGACATCGATGACGAAGTAGATCCCGATGAACCAGATCGATGGGACGGAGAACGCCGTGATGATGAAAAAGAAAAACAGCAGATTGACACGAGTCTTTGGAAACAGAGCGAGGAAGAGCCCCGTCACCGCCGACACGCCGCCCGACGCACCGAGTGCGGGATTGTCCTCCAGCACGCTGTGCATGATGCCCGCGAAGACAACGCCGCCCAGGAAGAAGAGCACGTAGGTCGTGTTCCCAAGTCGGTCGTTGATGTTGTTACCGAAAATGTAGAGGAACAGCACATTCCCCAGCAGATGCAGCGGACCGCCGTGGAGGAAGCCACTCCCAACGAAGCCGAAAAGGCTCGGCTCCATCGGTCGAAGCAGGAGTGCTGATTCGACCGCCGGTGCCGCCGTCTGCACGACGAACATCACCGCGATCATCACGATCAAACCGATGTTCGCCACCGGCGTCTGCCGCAACGGCCGATCGGTTTTGAGGGGAATGATCACTGGAGGTCAGACAGCGTGAACGAGGAAGCCCAAAGCTTCAAGCTTTTGTTGTCTCATCCTCTCGTCACCCAACGCATCATCTCGCCGAAGCCGGCGGCTTTCTCGCTGCGGAGCATGCCGTGGCGGAAGATACGGCCGGCGAGCCAAACGAGGACGAGCGTCGTCGCGATGCTGAGCGCGACCGCCAGGAATCGATCGGTCGTCGCCATGCCGTCGCGGACGCCGATGCGCATGACACTCGTGATCGGCGTCGTCAGCGGGAACCACGTGAACGCCTGAGCCAGCGGGCCCTGCGGGTTCTGTGCGACGTTGAAAGCCACCATCGCCGGCAGCATCGGCAGGAGCACGACGGGCGTCTGCAAGTTCTGGGCTTCCTTCAGGTTCGTCACGGCCGCACCGACGGCGACGCTCATCGCACCGACCATCAGCGTCGCGAGCCCGCCGAAAATGCCGAACCAGATGAGCAGGTCCGGCCCAATCTGGCTGAGCATGCCGAACTGCGTCGCGACGATGAGCCCGCCAGCCCCGTAGATCGCCGCGAGTGTCAGACTGATCGCCACGCCGCCCAGCAGCTTGCCGAGCATCAGCTCGAACGGCCGAACGCTCCCGAGGAGCACCTCGGCAATGCGCATCTGCTTTTCCTCGATGATGTTGGTCGTCAACGGAAAGGCCGCGGTCGCGATGAGGCCGAAGAGCAGGAAAACGCTCATCACCGGCACAAGCAGGCCGACGAGCTGGTTCGGCTGCGACTCGTAGCTAATCGCTCCGTCATTGCCGACCTTCGCCAGAGGCCGCTGGTTGACGGCTAGCGGTTGCATGACGTCTTGGAAGCGGTCGAACGGAATGTCGAGGCCTTCAAGCTTGCGGAACTGGACGTGTGGCGCGAGCGTCGAGTTGATCCAGCCGCTTACCTCGAAGTTGGTCGTGCTTTTGGACGAGTAGCGGATGCCATAGAGGTCTTGAAACTGATGCAGCTCCGGCGGGAGGTCGGCCGTCGCCAGAGCAATGGGATTGCTCATGTCGAGGTCCAGTTCCTCCATCGCCGCACCCGCCGCGGCCGCGGCTTTGGCGAACTCTTCGGCGTCGGTGGCCGTCACGTTGGGGCCGATCTCGATGAATGCAAACAACCCATCGTCACGGACGCGGTCGCTCAGGTCGAGGCGAAGCTTGGCGAGCTGCTCCGGGTCGTCCGACTCGATCGAAATGACCTCGATCGCATAAGGCGCTGCATTCGGCTTGCCGTCGTCGCCGCGAATCTCTTCGTCTCTTTTCTGTGCTGCTTCGAGAAGAATCTGCGAGAGAGGACGACGGTCGTTGATGATCTCAGCGGCGGCTTGAGCATCTTCGTTACCCGCAGCAGCGGCCGCGTTGACGACGAGCTTCTCGACCGAGAACCCTCCCGGCCGCGTCGCCGCCCGGGCCTGGTCGAAGGCTGCCCGGTCGATGACGGCGATCCGCTTCTCTGACGTGTCGACAACATTCCGACTCAACCGGCCGATGAGCATGCCACCGATGACCAGCACCGGCATGAACGCCAGCGAGATCAGGAAGCTCTTGGTCTTGACGGCCGCGAGGTAGTCGCGGATCGCGATGACAAGGGTCTTGGTCATGCCTTCTCCTGCGCGTCAGCTA
>JBCDKH010000182.1 GCA_038746835.1 Planctomycetota bacterium
GACGTGACCGTCGCCCTCAGCTACGGCGACTTCAGCCGCTTCACGACGCTCGAACCGTCCCAGGCGGCTGGGGCGATTCCGGCTACGCTGAACGACAATCCCTTCCTCGGCCCAAGCCCGGTCAGCGGTCCGGGCGACACGACCCCGGCCGTCCAGATGTGCCACAACGGCCTCAAGGGTGAGGGCTCATTCCTGCTGGATACCGGTGCAGCGACCAGCTTCATCAGCACCGATCTCGCCAGTCAGGTCGGCGTCAGCTACGACCCGGCCAACCCGCTCGGCTCGTCCAACCCGCGGCTGCTGGGTGTCGATCTCGAAGACCAGTTCACGCTCCAGATCAGTGGCATCAGCGGCGAAGTCCTCACCGTTCCCGGCTTCTACGCCGACAACATGCTCGTCCGCACCGAGCAGGGCGACGCGGCGAACGACCAGGACCCGAACCACCTCAATTGGCGCGGCTCGCCGGTGCTGGTCTTCGACATCGAGATTTTCGACGAGGCGGCGAACGAGACGATCATGCTCGACGGCATTTGCGGAGTGAACCATCTTGTCGCGACGGCCGACATCCTTCCGACAGACTTCATCCCGCTCTTTCTGAACCCGACCGCGACGCCGTTCGACTACGTCACCTTCGACGAGCCGGCCGGAACGCTCGGGCTGAACTTTGCGCCTGGCCAGGCTCGCCCGCCGGCGGATGCGAACCGCGACGGCACGGTCGATCTCGCCGACTTCGGCATCCTGCGTGCCAACTTCGGCGCGTCAGGCGTCGGCCACGAGAATGGCGACTTCAACTGCGACGGCGTCGTCGACCTCGCCGACTTCGGCATCCTCCGCGCGAACTTCGGCGGCACCGCGGCGGACGCTCAGCTCCTCGACGCCTGGGCGATCTCCATCCCGGAGCCGTCTGTCGCCGGCCTGCTTGTTGCTGCACCGTTACTCCGGCGTCGGCGGCACTGACGATCAGCGATCGCACACTCCGTCATCCCGAGCGCAGCCGAGGGACCTCGCCTGGTTTTGCGACCGAGAAACAGGCGAGGTCCTTCGACTCGCTGCGCTCGCTCAGGATAACGGAAGTGAGGGCATGGCGATTTTGAGCGCTCGGATCGCCAGGAACATCGGGATTTCCTTTCGCGTGAGGTTCTCCGCCTTCTGACGTGGGCCCGGGCCGCTGGTTTTGTGGCTGGGCCATTCCTCCATCGCATCGACGAGGAGGCCGGCTTGGCGGAGGGCTTTGACGTAGTGGCCGACGGGGCGGTGGAAGGTCCAGGTATAGCCGCGGTCGACGTCGCCGGGATGCGTCGTGATCGGCGACTTCCGAGGCGACAGGTATCGGTCGACGCGGCGATACTGCACCTTCGCCTCGTCGTCCCAGCCCCAGTGCGTCTCCTTGGCCCCGCGAAAGGCCGGGTGGTTCGTGACCATGACGACGCTGCCGCCCTCACGGATCGCAGCGGCCATGCCTTCGAAGACCGGGCGGATCGGATGGATGTTCGCGACCGCCAGCAGGCACGTCGCGGCGTCGAAGCACTCGCCGGCGAACCTAGACAAGTCGCGTGCGTCGCCGACATGAAACTCTCCGTCGCCGCGTTCAAGTGCTCGATCGATTAACGCCGGTGACGCGTCGACACCGACGACCGTCGCACCGGCTTCGTGCAAACGTCGACACATGACGCCTTGGCCGCAGGCGACGTCAAGCACGCGCTCGCCGCGAACTGCATCGCCGCCGAGCAGACGCATCGTGCCGGGCAGGACGACCTCGCGATGGAACTCGCCGCCATCGTCGCCGACGTGGTCGTCGTACCAGTCGGCGACGGGCTGCCAGTCGGTCTTGCCGCCGGGCTTAGGCGATGAACGACTTCTTTTTGCGGCCACTGAGGTAGCTTTCCATGACGCAGTTCGAGAGCTCGCCGCTGGCGGTGTAGAAGCTGACGCCCTTGGTCAGCTTCGTCAGCTGGTCGACGAAGCCGACCCAGTCCATGCCCCAGTAGTCCTCGACGAGGGCGAACGTGGCGAACCGGCACCCTTCGCGACGGGCAAGCAGGGCCTCCTTCAGCGTCGCCGCCGTCGATCGCGGGTCGGGCGGATAGAGCAGGAAGACCTCCTTGCCCTCGATGTGCGCCGTCGGCTGGCCGTCGGTGATGATGAAAAGCTGCTTCGTGTCGGCTGCCTTGCGTTTGAGGATGCGGCGGGCGATCTGCAGGCCCATGTGCAGGTTCGTGAAGTGTTGCGGGGCCTTGTCTATCTTGTCGATCGGCACCTTTAGCCGGACCTCGTAGTCGTAGATCGTCACCGGCTTGGGCATGGCCAGCGGCAGGTCGCGCTCCTTGATCGCCTCGCCGCCGGAGTAGAAGCCGACGAAGTCGATCGTGTCCTGCGGGAACTTCTGCCGGACCAGCGCCGACATGGCCATGGCGACCTTCTTGGCGTTGTGCCATCGGCCGTAGCGCATCATCGAGCCGCTCATGTCGAGCAGGACGACCGTGCTGACGGAGGTGGTGCCCTCGTGCTGGTGCAGCTCCATGTCGCGCTCGCCGAACTGCAGCCGTCCGCCGTTCTGGAAGTCGGGCAGGCCGTGGCGGTGCAAAGCGTTGTGGAGCGTGGCATGCAGGTCGAGGTCGCTGACGGCGTCGCCGAACTGGTAAGGCTTGGTGCCGTCGATGCGTTCGCCGTTGGGCCCGGGCGTAACTTTGCGATGGCCGTCCCGGTTGCCGCGATCGAGGTTCTCGAAGACTTCGAGAAGCGCCTTCTGCTGCATGCCGGTGACGGCCTTAGGCGTCAGGCGGAGCTTGCCACTCTCGTCCTTCTCGAGTTGGCCTTCTTTGAGCATCTTCTCGATGAACTCCTGGATGTCCGGATCGGACTGGTCCGGGTTCTCCATCATCTGCTGAAGGGCGTCCATGGCGTCATCGCCATGCCGCATCAGCATGTTCATGAGTTGGTCTTTGCCGAACAGCGAGTCCTGCGTCGGGAACTCGTCGCCGTCGAACTCGCCGTAGGTGAACTTCACGTAACCAGTCTACGCGACGAGCGGTCGGCTATTTCACCATTCGGATGGTACCGGGCTCGCGAACGGCGACGGTCATGCCGCCGACGTTGTTGCCCCATTCGTAGCTGTCCATGACGCCCAGGAAGAGCCTGGTCGCACCCTCAGGAATCTCAAAGGTCTGCTGCTCACCGGCGGAGGTGATGCCATCGCCGATGAAGAACGGCTGTGCGATCTCCGGGCTGAGCGTTGTGAATTCCCGACTGCTGGCGTTGCTCATGAAGTCGAGCGACGTTGGCTCCTGTCCCACGATCGGACCGTCGGGCCCGAGGAAGACGCCGATGAGTGACGAGTAGGGCGCTTTCAGGTTGCTCTTCCCGTTCTCGCCGCCGTTCTTGGCGACTTTGCCGTCACTTTGCGGGATGTCCATGTCGAGGACCTCGTATGACCCCTTGCTCTGGCCCAAGAGAGGATTGAGATTGGCGTCGTAGAGGCCGTTGGCATAACGGTTGGAGGCCATCCTCTTCACGTCTCCGTCGGCGGTGTCGTTGACCGCACCGCCGTGGTGCTGGGCACCGCCGACGATGGCATCGAAGGCGAGACTATCCATGTCTGTCAGGTCCAGCATGTCGACGCGGACGGCGCTGGCCTTGAGCACGCCTGCGAGCTCGCTCGTGTCGTCAAGACCCGCGTAGTCGGGGTTCTTGTGCGGGTTGTACTGGTTGGCAATCGTGCCAGCGGGCGATCCGGCGAGCCAGATGTTGCTCGTCGCCGGCACCCACTTGTTGGCCTTGACCTGACCCATCAGGGCGGCGATCGCCTCTGCGTGGGCACCGGTCGACGAACCGTGGAAGAACGTGTCCACGCCGTCCGTTTCGCCGGCGGGAAGGTGAAGCTCGACGCGAACCGCGTTGGCCTCGTCTGCCGGGGACGTCACGAACGTGCGTGTCGCTTCGTTCCACTTTCCGAGCTGGATCGTGCGTCGCGCGACGGGCACTGTCCGGCCATCCACGTCGTTCTCGGCGACCGAGCCGTGTGCAGCGGCCAGGGCCAGATCGGGGTCGAGCGTGAGCATCCGGACGCCTGCCCGCGCACCAGCGTCGGCGGCTGTCTGAAGCTCGCTCTCGGCTGAGACGGTCTTGCCCCAGTCGATCGACAGGGCAAGCAGTGCGAACAGAACAGGAATGAACAGCAGCACCGCGAGCAGCACGGAGCCGCGGCGTGCGGATGAACGACGGGCGCATTGTCCCCGGGGGATCATGCTTCCAACGTCGTACCCAGACGCCCGCGAGTGAAGGTCACCGGCGTTTATCAGACACCCACGTTTCGACGCGGACTCGCGCTGCCGCTGAGCGTGAACGAGGATCGACCGGCTGCGTTGGCGTTGACGCCAGCACCCTGGTCGGCCTCGACCGTCACAACGACCGTCGCACGTCGCAGGCGATCGTGTTCGAGGATGCCGCGGCGTCGGTTTTCGCTGCTGCGCATCGGCTGGAAGCGGCAGCGGAAGCTGGTGACGTTTCTCAGAACCACGTACTCGTCGCCCGCGTCGATGCTCTGCCGAACCTCGCCGGAATCGGCGTCGAACTGCCAGACGATCGTGCGGAAGGTCGTCGTTCCGTCGGACAGCGTGTAGGGCTCGTACACGACAAAGCCGTCGTCCTCCACGGTGTCGCCGGCGATGAAGTCGGCGCGAACCGACGGCGTGATCGGACCGGGATCGTGGGCGATGCCCAACTCGTCGGCCAGGTCGTCGGTGCCACGAAGCAGGTCAAGTGCCCGGCCGAGGGCGAGGCGAGACCGTTGGGCGGTGTCGCCGGCCGCGGCATTGGTCTGGTAGGACTGGAAACCCGCGTGCGTCGCAGCCGCAATCGCGCCCAGCACAGCAGCACTAATGGCCAGCGCGACGAGCAGTTCTGCGATGCCGAGTCCGCGGCGACGATGGTGGTGGTGTCGGCGTCGCATCAGTTCTCCCGATACGTGTGCGGCACGGCCTCGACCGTGACGTGGATGTTGATGCCGTCCGGAAGGGCGCGGTACGGGTTGTAGCGGATGTTGAGCCGGCCGTAGCCGCCGCTGATCGGGTCGGCACCGGCGTCGGTGTCGCTGTCTCGTGAGCCGAAGTAGCCCAGCGTCGTGTTACCCGCACCGTCGCCGACGACGATGATGCTGCCGTCGACGATGCCGGTGCCGCGGATGTCGATGTTGCCGGCGACGACCACGCCTTTCATCGTGCTGGGCGTTTCGCCAGGCCGCTCGAACGAGCCCATTTCGATGTTCGTGTTGGGCGCGACGATCGTGGCAGTCTCGTCGACGACGTTGTCAAAGAGGGTCTCGCCAGTGAACTCCCACGAGTTGGCAAAGTGCGTGTAGGCCGTCGAGTAGGCAGCGGTCACCGGGCCTTTGAACGTGCATGAGTCAAACCGGAGGTTGTTGCCGTCCGCGGCACCGTTGGAGTTGCTCGGGTTGATCGGGTCGTTCTTGCTGAACGAGCCGGTCTTCATGCTCTGGGCCCACTTCATGCCGTCACTCTTGTTGTACGTGACACTGCCGTTCTTGGTGATGTTGCGTTCGACGTCGACGTACGTGACGCCTTCGAAGGTGCAGTTCTTGAACACAGCGTTCAGGCCACGCGGAATCTCGACGTTGCGGAAGGTGACGTTCTCGAACACCGGCCGGTCGTACGTCGCCTGCCAGCTGCCCGAGCCAAAGGGCGTTCGCTCTTCGGCCCGGCGTGTCACAACCTCGCCGTCGTCGTAGAAGCGATCGGCATCATCGAGGCTGAGGACGGCGTTTTCGATGACGGTGCTCTTCAGCTGCGCTTCCCACTCGCCCTGGACTGCACCGAAGGCGTCGTAGCTTCCAGCGTCGGCCCAGTACGTGTCGCCGATGTCGTCGCCGCTCGTCTTGACCCAGAGCTCCTTGCCCTCGTCGTTGACGATCGGATCGAACTCCCGCAGCGTGTCTCCCGCGTTTTCGGCGGTCCGGCTGCGGAAGCCGTCGGTTGCTCCCTCAAAGTTGGCTGGGTCCAGGTCGATCATGTCTTCCGGAGACGCACCGAAGAGCACCGGTGCTGCGTCCGGCGAGTCGGGGATCAGCGGGCCACGCATCAAATCGCGAATGGTCTCACCCTTGCCCCGGCCGTCGAGGTAGTCCTGCCAGGACTCGGCACTGTCGCGCATCGAGATGCTGCCTCGGACTTTGGCATAGAGGTCCTGTTTGTCGAGATAGCCGTCGTTCCAGCCCGACCGCGCCGGATCGCCGTCGAACATCGGCCCGCCGGCTGAGTCAACGGCTTCCCAAAGGTCTGGCTCGTACAGGCCATCCGGACCGGTGAACTCCAGCTGGCTGATGGCCAGGTCGCCGTCGGTGTCGAATCGGTCGAGCAGCAGATCAAACTCGTCGATCCAGCCGTCGCCGTCGTAGTCGACAAAGCCGGCGTCGATCGCGACGTCGGCGGCAGACGTGCCCGTGCGCAGTCGGTTGCCCCAGTCGGCCTCCTCGTCGACCAGCAGGTTGTGCCAGTCATCCAGTCGGCCGGCGAGCCACGAGTCGAAGTGGTCAAAGTCGCTCAGGATCAGGTACGGGCTGAACTTGTTCGCCGTGCCCATCGCGACCGGGCCGTCGACCAGAGTGTTTCGGCCGAGCTTGATGCGCGTCTTGCCGACGACGGCGAAGTCGATCCGCTTGTCGAGGCTGAACCGCATGCTGCTGGTCCGGCTGACCTCGCGCAGCGTGCCTTCGTTGACCGTGGCCGTGCAGGAGACCTCGATGAACTGTCGGTAGCTGTTGCTGCCGGCGCTGGTGTCGTAGGCCGTATCGGGCAGGCGTTCGACGCGGATGTCGAGCTTGCCGCCTTGCACTTCGAAGTTGGAGACTTCGATGCCGAACGGGAAGCTGCCCTGGCTGTCATCGATGACGGCCGTGTCCGGGAGGTTGTCGTCCCAGTCGTCGTGGATGCGCTCGCGCATGCCGACGGTCGTGCCCGAGCTGTCGGACCAGCCGAGCCAGACGGCCGATGCGTCGTCGATGGAGAGCTGCCCGGTGCTGATGCGCGGGCGAAGATCGGCATCGGCAAGCCGCGCCGCCTGCCATCGCAGACCACTCTCGGCGAGCGAGCGTGCCCGCAGCGCATCAGCCACGACGGCGGAGCCGCGCGAGTTCATCGCCGAGACGTGGTACATCGCCGTCGCCAGGCCCGAGAGCAGGACGAGGTAGATCATCGCCAAGACGGCGGCAGCGCCGCGACGTGGGCGCATTGGAATTCGTATTCGCCTCATGATCCTGGTTCCTTTCGGCTACGGCATGCGGTACCAGCTCGTGCGTGCGACTTCTTTCTGCTCACTCCCGGGTTGTGCCTGCCAGAGAA
>JBCDKH010000183.1 GCA_038746835.1 Planctomycetota bacterium
GACCATGAGCACCACAGCCACTCTCGACACCGCCACTTCGCCCGTCAGCCTCACCGAGCCGGCCGCTGACGAGATCCGTGAGTACATCAAGGACCAAGAGCTCGACGAGAGCAAGACCTTCCTCCGCGTCGGCGTCAAGGGCGGCGGCTGCAGCGGCTTCCAGTACACCCTCGACCTCGTCGAGCTCGACGACGGCCCCGAGGAGGGCGAAGAGCTGATGGAAAGCCAGAACATCCGCCTCGTCTGCGACGAGCGAAGCCTCCTCTACCTCGAAGGCGTTGAGATCGGCTTCCACGGCGAAGGCCTGCACACCGGCTTCGTCTTCAAGAACCCCAACGCCACGAGCACCTGCGGCTGCGGCAGCAGCTTCACCGCCTGAACAGGAAAACGCCACGATGGCAGCGACGGCGGCAACGGTTCGTTGCCGCCGTCGCTTGTGTTTGATCTTGCACCTGACTCGACGTCCGGTAAATTGTCATGGGCTCGGGGAGCGCGTGGGTGGTTGTTTCCGTCCAGGAGAGATGCAGATGCTCAAGAGCGGCTTGCGAGACATGGCGATCGGTGTTGCCGCGGCATTGACCGTGGCAAGCGGAGCCTCGGCCCAGATCGCAACGGGCGGCGGGCAGCTGCACGTGATGGGCAACACCGGCCAGAACTTCAACGGTCCGGACGTCAACACTCTGCTCGGGGCCAACCGCTTCTACAACGCCGGCATCACCGGACAGGGTGCGATCGCGGCCAACGTCGAGGCTGGACACGTTTGGAACGGCCACGACGTGCTCGGACACGTCTCGCAGTTTGTTCACCACCCGGATGCCGCCGGATCCACAACGGCCGACCTCTACGACGACCACGCCACAGCCGTCGGGCACCACCTCGCGGGCCGGGCGCAACCCGGCGCGTCTGGCAACACGTTCGTCCTCCAGTCTGGCATCGCCTACGACGCCGACTTGCGGTCCGGTGCGATCGCGACCTCGTTCGGCTCTGGCGGCTCGTTCAGCATCAACACGAACACCGTCCGCACCGCCTACGACGCCTACTTCGGCACGGCCGACGTCATCAACAGCTCTTGGGGCAGCAGCGGCAGCCAATCGACCGCCGCCAGCGCCGACTACTTCGGCATCGGGCTCGACGGCTACGCCAACACGAGCACCACGACGACCTTCGTCACCTCGGCCGGCAACTCGGGCAGCAGCGGGCCCAACTCCGTCGGCAGCGCCGGCTCCGGCTACAACAGCCTGTCGGTTGCCGCGCTTGATCGACCTGACCTGGGCTACGACCGCGTCGCGGGCTTTTCGAGCTACGGCCCGCAAGACTATTGGGACCCGACCGCCGGATTCGTCACCGGCGTCCGTGCCCCGGTCGACATCGCGGCGCCCGGCGTCGATCTGCACGCCGCGTTCTACACGAACGACCCCAGCTCGATCGCTTTCGGGCAACCGAGCTTCTACAACCCGTTCATCGACGGCACGAGCTTCGCCTCGCCGATCGTCGCGGGCGGTGTTGCCTTGCTGCACTCGGGCAGGAAAGCCGACGCAACGCTTTCCCAGAACGCCGACGCCGCTGACGCGCGCGTCGTCAAGGCGATCATGCTCAACTCCGCCGACAAGGTACTCGGCCGCAACGGCCAGGCGTGGGACAACGGCCAGCAGCTCGTCGGCGGCGTCATCGAGACGACCCAGTCGCTCGACTACGACTCCGGCGCAGGCCGAATGAACCTCGACCGCCTCTACGACCAGTTCTTCACCGCAGAAACGGCCGACCTCGCTGGCGTGGACCTCGATGCTTCCGGCGGCGAGCTCGTCGGCGTGACAGGCTGGGACTTTGCCGAACTCGACGAAGGCGGGACCAACGTCTACCAGATCGCCCAATCCCTGGCGGCCGGCAGTCTGTTCAACGTCACACTCAACTGGTTCCGCGAGCGGGCACAGCGGTTCAACGTCAATGCCGTCGACGACTTTGCGTTTGCCAACCTGGACCTGCGCGTCGTCGACACGCTGACAGGTTTACCGATCGCGCAGTCGATCTCGGTGTACAACGAGGTGGAGCACCTCTCGTTCCAGATCCCTGCCGAAGGCTTCTACCGAATCGAAGTCGACTACGTCGGCGACCTCTTCGACGTCACCGGTGGCTGGCACACGAGCGAGCAGTACGGGTTGGCCTGGTGGGGCACCGGCGGCTCCGCGCTGATTCCCGAGCCCCTGGCCGCGGGAGCGGTCCTCGTGCTGACGCTGATGCCGTTGCGGCGTCCATCCCGCGAGGGTGTGATCTCTGCCGACTGTGCCGTTGGCGCGGTGCATTGCGGCCGATGGCTGACTTGAGACGTGGTCTCCACGAAGATTTCAGTAGGAATTGAAGCCGGCCGCTCCGCCACCGGCGCGGCGTTCGCATACCGTTAGCCGTGCCAACGACCGACGAAGAAATCCATGCCCTAGCCAACCGGGAGTACAAGTACGGTTTCGTCTCCGACATCGAGGCCGACGAGGCTCCGCTGGGCTTGAACGAAGACATTGTCCGCTTCATCTCGGCCAAAAAAGAAGAGCCGGATTGGCTCCTCGAGTGGCGGCTCAAGGCGTTCCGCGTCTGGCAGACGATGGAGGAACCCCACCACTGGGGCAAGCTCCACTACGACCCAATCGACTACCAGGCAACGCGTTACTACTCGGCCCCGAAGAAGTCCAAGTACAAGAGCCTTGACGAGGTCGATCCCGAAATCCTCGCCGTCTACGACAAGCTCGGCATCCCGCTGGCCGAGCAGAAGCTGAAGCTCGGCGTCGAAGGCGCCGACGCAGACTCGGCTGCAAACGCGGCCGCGAGTCGCGGCGTCGCCGTTGACGCGGTATTCGACTCCGTCAGCGTCAAGACGACCTTCCAGAAGGAACTCGCCAAGGCGGGCGTCATCTTCATGTCCTTCGGCGAGGCCGCCCGCGAGCATCCCGAACTCGTCAAGAAGTACCTCGGCAGCGTCATTCCATACCGCGACAACTACTACGCCACGCTCAACTCGGCCGTCTTCACCGATGGGTCGTTCGTCTACGTGCCACCGGGCGTCGATTGCCCGATGGAGCTGTCGACCTACTTCCGCATCAACGCGGAGAACACCGGCCAGTTCGAGCGGACGCTCATCATCGCCGACGAAGGGGCGAAGGTCAGCTACCTCGAAGGCTGCACCGCGCCGATGCGCGACGAAAACCAGCTCCATGCCGCCTGCGTCGAGCTGGTCGCGCTCAAGGGGGCAGACATCAAGTACAGCACCGTCCAGAACTGGTACCCCGGCGACAACGACGGCAAAGGCGGCATCTACAACTTCGTCACCAAGCGTGGCCGAGCAATGGAAGACGCCAAGATCAGCTGGACCCAGGTCGAAACCGGCTCCGCCATCACGTGGAAGTACCCCAGCGTCATCCTCCAGGGCGACCGCAGCCAGGGCGAGTTCTACAGCGTCGCCGTATCGAGCAAGAAGCAGATCGCCGACACCGGCACGAAGATGATCCACATCGGCAAGGACACCAAGTCGACGATCATCTCCAAGGGCATCAGCGCGATGCGCGGCAACAACACCTACCGCGGCCTCGTCCAGGTCAACAAGAAGGCCGACAACGCCCGCAACTTCACCCAGTGCGACAGCCTGCTCCTCGGCGACCAGTGCGGTGCCCACACCGAGCCGTACATCGACGTCCGCAACCAGACGGCCAAGGTCGAACACGAGGCCAGCACGAGCAAGATCGGCGAAGAACAGCTCTTCTACTGCGCCAGCCGCGGCATCGAGCTGGATGATGCCGTCAACATGATCGTCAACGGCTTCTGCAAGGAAGTCTTCGCCGAGCTGCCGATGGAGTTCGCGGTGGAGGCGAAGGCGCTACTTGAGGTGTCATTGGAAGGGAGTGTTGGGTAGGGTGCAGTGGAGCACGATCATTACAGCAGGACTTGTCTCGTCCTTCGTGTCGGCTGCTTTCGGCTTTGCGAGCGCTCTTCTAGCACTTCGGCACCAGCGACTGAAGTTTCGCTATGAAGCAATTTATCCCGAATTGCGGGAAATGAAAAATCATATCGCCACAATTAAGAGCATCGATTTTGTACATGCAGCTAAACTCGACGAGCACGCGAAATTGGGAGAAGTGACCAGATGGTACAGTGATTTTGAAAAGGCTTGGGAACGATACAAGCACTTGTTTGACATTGACATTGCATCTCCTGTCAATGATCACATGCGATCCATCGTGATCCGCATCTCGCACGTCACAAGCGACTACTTAGGCGGTCTTGAGACGGGAAAGAAGCCCATAGTCGACGGAACAGCTTGGAATCTAATGGCTACTTTCCCAGCACTTGTACGTGACGCCCTCGATCAACAGCTGTCCCGAATGAAAGTTTAGCGGCCGCGACCTCCTACATCGAAAGCTTCTGCCATGCCACTTCTCGAAATCAAAGACCTCCACGCCGAGATCCCCGGCCGGACCATCCTCAAGGGCGTCAACCTCACCATGAACGAGGGCGAAGTCCACGCCATCATGGGCAAGAACGGCAGCGGCAAGAGCACGCTGTCTCAAGTCCTCATGGGAAAAGAGACCTACGAGGTCACCGAAGGATCGATTACGTACAAGGGTGAAGACCTCCTCGAGCTCTCGACCGAGGAGCGCGCCCGCGAGGGCATGTTCATCGCCTTCCAGTACCCGGTCGAAATCCCCGGCGTCTCGACAAGCTACTTCCTCCGGGCGGCCGTCAACGAGATCCGCAAGCACCAGGGCAAGCCCGAACTCTCCGCCGCGGACTTCATCAAGATGGTTCGCGAGAAGAAGCAGTCGCTCAAGATCGACCCGAGCTTCCTGCAACGGGCCGTCAACGAGGGCTTCAGCGGCGGCGAGAAGAAGCGCAACGAGGTCTTCCAGATGCTCGTCTGCGACCCGCAGTTCTGCATCATGGACGAGACCGACTCCGGCCTCGACATCGACGCCCTCAAGATCGTCGCCGAGGGTGCCAACACGCTCCGCGACGGCAAGAAGAGCATGCTCGTCGTCACCCACTACAAGCGGCTGCTGGAATACCTCAAGCCCGACTTCGTCCACGTCATGATCGACGGCCGCATCGTCCAAACCGGCGGCCCGGAGCTAGCGGACCAGCTCGAGGCCGAGGGGTACGAGCAGTTCGAGCGAGAAGTGGCGACGGCGTAGAGCGGAACGCACAAAGCGCGTTTGACTTTGAGTCCAACGCGGAGTCTCTTCATCGTCTCCAATTTCGCTAGGATGCAGTCGCGATGGACCAAGAGCCCGCGACAATTTCCTACGAGAACGCGCAGGAAACGGAGCGGAGACTTCGTCGAAGGACTCGAAGAAGACGGCGGTGGATTGTTTTCACCACCGCCTTTCTCGTTCTCGCTTACGTTGCGTGGCCGACTCTTGAATGGGCTGCGAGAAGCAAGTGGAGACAAATCCAGTTTGCCCGACTCGCCGATAAGCCGGCCACGACATGGTTTCCTCCCGGCACGCTGTCGTACGCGTTTCCGACTGACTTCAAGAGTCGGAGCACGCCAGTTCCGTTGGCAGCGTTCGGCCAAGCGAGTCAGCGTTCCGCTGACGCCGCGACAGCGTACAACGATCTCAGCGGGTACTCTTCCCCCCGGACGCCAGCTTTATTCCTAGGGTCGCTCGCGAAGCAGAACGGCAGTCCGGTTCTGGTGATGCTTCGGGTAGGTGGCACTGCCGTCTGGGATTCAGATGCTTTTGGTCTGCAACCGGGTTACTACGTCAGCTTCGGGGTCGACATTTACGATCCCGAAGGCCAAAGTAGTATTGGTGGGGGCGGATATCCCGGAGTGAGGCTCGCCCCACTTGACTTTCTTCCTTGGAATCCAGAGTGGGATGACTTGATGCCCGGGCAACCTGTGCCGCTCTCCTTCTACGGCAGCCGTGTCTCGCCCGCTGATGCGAGTGTTGCGGAGATCTTTATTGAACTTGGCGATCACCGCGGTGTGGTTCGATTCGACCTGACCCAGAAGGTCGACGCTCGGTGGTCTGTGACCTGGGACGGCTGGCCTGAAGGTGTCGCTATGACGACCACAGCTAACTGAATCTGACTTGCCAATGCCGTCGCTTAGGTTGCGGCCTCGCGTATGGAAACGCGGGCGGGCGCTCAGGCTTTGTCCAACGTTGGCCGGGTCGTGAGGATGTCGGCATCGCTCAAGTAGTTGGTCGGCTGCATGCAGCGATCACACTGCCAGCCGCGCTGCGGAGTGAGTTGATCCACGCGACGCCTCGGTCACTGTTTCACCGCGCCGCTGGTGAGGCCGGCGATGAACTCGCGTTGGAGGGCGAGGAACAGCACGGCCGGCGGGATGATCGCGATCAGGGTGCCGGCGAGGAAGACGCCAAACTGCTGGCTGTACTCGCCGATGTACTGGTTCAACACCACCGGCAGGGTCAGTTTGCTTTGCGTCTGAAGGAAGATGTTGGGCTGAAGGAAGCTGTTCCAGGTCGCCAGGAACGTGATCAGACAGAAGGCCCCCGTCATCGGTCGGACCAGGGGCATCGCGAGTTGGAGGTAAATCCGAAACTCGCCGCAGCCGTCGATTCGTCCCGCCTCGACGAGGTCCGTCGGAACGCCGAGCAACGCCTGGCGGAACAGGAAGATGCCGAACGCCGACGCGGTCACCGGGACGACTAGGGCCCAGTACGTGTCCATCCAGCCGATGCTGTCGATGATCTGGTAGGTCGGCGCGAGCAGGACCACGCCGGGGATCGTCAGCGACGCGAGCATGAACGTCAGGATCAGGCCGCTGCCGGGGAACTTGTACTTCGCCAGCGCGTATCCGCCCATCGAGCTGAAGACGAGGGCGGCGATCGTCGTCACGCTGGCGAGGTAGAGGCTGTTGCCGAAGTACCGCCAAAAGCTGACCGGGCCTTGGAGCGTCTGCTTTTCGCTGAAGAGTTCGTCGAAGTTGTCGAAGTTGAGCGTGCCGAAGGTTTGGTCGTCTTCGCGTGCAAGGTTGAGCGCGTCGGGATCGAGTGACGACGCGGAAACGACGTCGCCGTCGACCAGAACCTTCTCGCCGGCTAGCTGCGAGGGCGGCGGGAAGAGGACGTACTCGTTGATGACCTTCGCGTCCTTGAACGCCGCTGCAATCAACCAGACGAACGGCAGCAACATCACCGCCGCCACGCTCAGCAGCAACGCGACCCGGCCGTACGACCACGCCCACTTCCGCTTCATGAAAAGCAGGGCGACGAAGATCGTCGCAAGCAGGAGCACGAACAGTTGGAGTCCGGAAGGGTGAGTCATGACGTGCTCCCGTA
>JBCDKH010000184.1 GCA_038746835.1 Planctomycetota bacterium
CCCCCCGCCCCCCCCCCCCCCCCCCCCCCCCCCCCCCCCGGGGGCCCGCGCCCGCGCGCCCCCGGGCCCCCCCCCCCCCGGGGGGCGCCGGCTTCGCCCCCCCCGGGGCATCGGGCAACTCCCACGCATCGGTAGCGTTCCTCTTCGACTCCCGACTCCCGACCCACGCAGACCCGTAACCTGACCACTGTGACGGACGGATTGCCCCGGAGCCAGAAGGAAGCGGAGCGATTGGCTCAGCGGCGCGACTTTGCTCGCGGGTGCCTGCTGGCATTGATCCTCGAAGGTGCGGCACTCCTGGCAGCAGTCGGATGGGTGATCGCCGTCGCAGCCGGTTGGCTCGAGGCCGGGCGAGCGCTGGGCTTCGCGTTTGCCGTTTTCACCGGCGCCGCGGCCGTCGTGGCGTTCGTGATCGTCGTGATGGGCAACACGCGGAAGCAACGCGCCATCCGCGATGCGACCGAGTCCGAGCCGACGACGAGCGCGGAACGCTGACCCCCACAAGCCAAAACGGCGAGCAGGTTTGCCTGCGTCCCGAAGACCACCAAGACGTCCGATCCGTCATCCCGAGCGCAGCCGAGGGACCTCGCCTGGTTGCCTGCGACACTCGACACGCGAGGTCCTTCGACTCGCTGCGCTCGCTCAGGATGACGGACCGGAAGCGTTTGCGACACCGTCTCGGGCAGGCGTGCGTCTCACCGAGACGCAATCCGTTCGTGCCCGCACCCAGCAGCAGGCGGAGCCGTCGGATGGGGAATAAACTGGAATCGCTCCGCAACGCGTCGGCCGGTTGCCGATGTTGCGGGTGAACACACCGCAGAGACTCACCATGCGTAACCAGTATCAAACGACCTCGTCATCGGCTTGGGGTGCCGGTGCCAGCGCCTTGCCCGTCAGCGAGGCCCCGGCCGAGACCCGCGCCGACTTCCTGAAAAAGACCTACAGCCACCTCGCCGCCGCCGTCGCGGCGCTGGTGGCCCTGGAGCTGCTCTACTTCGCGATCGTCCCGCGAGACACCTTGCTGTCGATCACCGGTGCCGTGTTCGGCGGGTTCGGTGGCTTCGGCTGGGTCGGCATCCTCATCGCCTTCGCGGCCGTCAGCTATGTGGCCCAGAAATGGGCGATCGAAGGGGTCGACAGCGGGAAGGCGTATGCAGGACTGACGCTCTACACGATCGCCCAGTCGCTGATCCTTCTGCCGCTGCTCGTGGTCGCGACGACCTTCACCGGAAGCGATGACGGCACCAGTTTCGGACTGATCCCGACGGCTGTGCTCGTCACGGCCCTCATTGTCGGCGGACTGACCGGCTTCGTCTTCGTGACCGGGGCCAACTTCAACTGGCTCGGCGGCATCCTGGCCGTCGGCGTGCTGGGGCTCATCGGCATCTTCATCGGGAGCCTGATCTTCGGATTCGAGCTGGGCCTGATCTTCATCGTCTTCGGCGTCGTTCTGATGAGCGGCTTCGTCCTGTACGAGACCAGCAACGTCCTGCACACCTACCCGGTCGGCAGCCACGTCGCGGCGAGCCTCGCGCTCTTCGCCAGCATCGCAACGCTGTTCTGGTACGTGCTGCAACTACTCATGCTGCTTCAGAACCGCGACTAGCCGTCTCGCTTTCACCAACCACCCGACGCCGGACCTTTTGGTCCGGCGTTGTTCGTTTCTGCTCTAAAGTCGCCCATGCCGTGGACGACGCTGTGTGATCTGGACGAGCTGAGCCGTCAGGGCGAAGGCACCTTCGTCGACATCGACGGCCGAGAGCTGGCCGTGTTCCTGGATGGCGAGACGCCGCGGGTGATGGACAACCTCTGCCCGCACGCCGGCGGGTCGATGGCGTCGGGCTACCTCGAAGAGCAGGGCGGCGTGATGTGCGCGATCTGCCCCTGGCACGGCTGGGGCTTCCGCGTCGACACCGGCGACTACATCGACATGCCCGGCTTCGAAATCGCCATTTACGACAGCCGCATCGTCGACAACGACGGCAAGCAGCAGGTCCAGGCGGACCTGCCGATGACGTGAAAATAGGGACTAGGGACTAGGCAGATTCTCTGCTCTGGTCCTAGTCCCTAGCGCCTAGCTCCTAGTCACTTGTCGTTCAGCCGATCGTCTTGATCACACCCTCAGCGGCGGCTTCGATGCCGGTGATGACGACGTTGAGGGCCTTGTAGCCTTCTTCGCCGCTGATTTCGGGCGGGGTGTTGGTGAGGATGCTGTGGGTCAGCATGGCCGCGACGCCGGAGTCGGTTTGCTTCTCGTTGGTGGCCATGGCACCGGCCTTGATGCGTTCTTTCCGGCCGCCGCGGTAGTCGACCATGACGCCGTCCGCCCAGTCGCCTTCTTCGCCGATGCGCATGACGCCGTTCTCGCAGAAGAGGCGTGTGCCGTTATCGCCGATACGGCCGAAGTTGGTCCAGGAGATGTGGACGGAACCGATGGCCCCGCTCGCCATCTCGCATTCGAGGAAGGCGTTGTCGTCGACCTCGACAGGCGAGCCATCCGGGTAGCGTTTTGCGAGCGTCTTGACGAAGCCGCCGATCTTGGCGAACTCGTCGCCGGTGAGGTAGCGCATGAGGTCGGCCTTGTGGATGCCCAGGTCGCCGCAGACGCCCATGCCGGCCAGTTCCTTCTTGAAGAACCAGCTCTCGATGCCGTCGACACTCCAGCCGTCGGCCCCGGGGTGCTTGAAGTTGGTCTCGTAGGTCAGGATTTTGCCGAGCTTGCCAGAGTCAAGGATTTCCTTGGCGGCGACGTGGGGCGGCATGAGTCGCTGGTTCATGCCGATCATCAGGAACTTCCCGCTCTTGTCGCGAGCCGCGATCATCGCCTTGGCGTCTTCACGCGTGGTGGCCATCGGCTTCTCGACCAGGACGTGCCGGCCGGCGTTGTGGGCGTCGATGGTCTGGGGCGCGTGCAGCGCGTTGGGCGTGCCGACGACGGCCGCGTCAGAGTCGACCTTGGCCAGCATCTCCTTGTGGTCCGTGAAGTACGGGATGTCGTAGTGGGCCGCGATCTCCTTGGCCCGAGCCTCGTTCGGGTCGCACAGGGCGACGAGCTTGCTGTTGGCGTGCTTGTGGATCTCGGGCAGGTGACGACGCTGATTGATGGCGCCGGCACCCATTGCGACGTAGGAAACGATGCGTTCGGACATGGGCCGGGCACTCTACGACGAGGATCGCCGGCATGCCAGACGGACCGACGACTCGTCCGGGTTCAGGAGGAACCGATGACCTGCTCTGCCGCTTCGAGCTTGGGACGGAGCTTGGCGTACGGCACGTCCTGCACCGACGTGCCTTCCTTGACGGCCAGGCTCGCCGCCAGTGCCGCGGACTCGCCCATGATCATGAACACGGGCTCCATCCGCAGGCTGCCGAAGGCGATGTGGCTGGCCGAGGCACAGACGGCAACGAGCAGGTTGGGGCACGACCCGTCGGGGGGCGTGATACAGCCCTGCGACACGACGTACGGCCCGGGCCCTTTCAACTGGACGTCGCCCTCGTTGAAGACCCGGCCGTCGCGGATGATCCGCTGGACGTTGTGGCTGTCCATCATGTAGCTGCCCATCGCGATCGGGTCGTCGCAGACGTGCTTCAGCGTGACGTCGGCCTCGGTGAGTGTCGCCTTGCCGCGGAGTCGCCGGGCCTCGCGGACGTAGAGCTGATGCGGCCAGTGATCGGTCTCGACGTACTCGTCCCGGGCCATGCCCCAGGTGGCGTAGGCGCTGCGAATGTGGTCCGGCACACGCTCGTCGTTGGCCATGAAGTAGTAGAAGCCACGCTGCCAGCGGACGTGCTCCTGGAACAGCCGCTCGCGCCGGGCGAACCCGGCCTCGGGCCATGTCCAGCTCTGACCGATGAAGTCGCTGGAGACGGCGCCGTGGTTGTTCGCGTCGGTCTTGTGCGGTTTGGCGAGGCGATCGAACTTGCGGATCAGCCCGTCTTCACGCAGCGAGTAGTTGAAGTCGTCGGGCCCGAGTCGGTCGAAGGTCGCCAGCCACCGCGCGGCCAGCTCGTAGTGGGCCGGGTCGTAGCCGTCGGGAGCGGCGAACGGAACGCGGATCGCGTCGTCGTCGGTCAGGCAGACGCGGAAGTTGTACGCCTGGACCCGGCCGTCACCCGAGCCGGCGGGTGCGGCGTCGCGTGGCTCGACGCCGTAGAGCACGCCGGAGTTCGGATCGCCCGGCACGACGTACGGATCGACGGGATGGTCGAACTGGTGCTTGTGGCGAACCTGGACGCCGTTGATGGTCTCGCCGAAGGTCGCGTTGCTCTCCCGGCCGACGGAGTAGGGCACGCCCGCCTGTGCCATGAGGTCGCCCTCGTAGGCGCAGTCGACGAAGACCTTCGCCCGGCATCGCAGGCCGCCGAGCATCGCGATCTCCGTGATCCTGCCGTCTGCGTCAACGTCGCAAGAGGCGAGGAACGTGCCGTGTCGAACCGTCGCGCCCGAAGCTTCGGCGTAGCGGTCGATGACGCGTTGGGCGACGCTGGGCTCGAACGCCCACTCCTCGTCGCGGCCGTACTCGGTGCCGAGGTCTCGGTAGAACTGCCTGGCGCGTCCGCCGATGACGTCTTTGTGCCCGAAGTCGGTCCATCCGAGCCCGCCGGTGGTCATCCCGCCCAGCATGAACGCGGGATTGAGGATGGCCACGCTTAGTCCCTCGTCGGCCGCGGTCTTGGCGGCGATGACTCCCGACGCCGTCCCGCCGTAGATGCAGACGTCGACGTCGAGTCGTTCGTCGCTTCGGAGGATGCGTTCCGGCAGGAAGTAGTGGGGCGTCGGCATGGCGGCACCGTATCGAACCCGACCGGGGTCGCTACTGCCGATCGCCGTCAATCCGGAAGACCGTGGCGTAGCGAGCATCCAACGCACGGACCGAGTGCAGCAGCATCAGACCGAGCCAAGTCAACAGGGCCGATGGCAGTCCGATCGTCGCTAGGCCCTCCAGCAACGAGCCACCCACGGAAAAAGCGTGATCTGCCAACTCAAGGACTAGCAACATGAGGAAGATGATCATGACAAGGCACGGGATCCCACGAGTCGCTTCGTGGAGCAGCTGCCAGTTTGAAGGTCGTGGGGCGGACACACCCGTTGTCCGCAACACCATGACGCGCAGCATTCGGTCGACACCGAGCGTCCAGACCGGGGCAAGGGAGATGGCGAAGAACGTTACGAGCGACAGCCAGATGATGTCGTCTTGCTCGTGCCGATACCGCGTCCTGGCCAGCCACATCATCGCAGCCCAGTGACCGGTGAAACCGAGGGCGACGACCCAGCCGACCAACGCACCAAAATCAATAGAGTCGGGATCGACGTCGCGTGGGACGACGCGTCGCAGCTGTCGATAGCCGAGCACGCCGCAGACAACGATGATCGGACACATCATCGCAGAGAACCGAAGCGGGAACGGCAGGCTCTTCCGCTCGTTCCAGAACGGGATGAGGAAGAGGAAGAAGGTCCCGGCGACGAACGCGACCGCCGCCAGGCCGGAGATGCTCAGCAGCAGGGAGCCGCGATGGGCGACTCGCAGCTCCGACGGCGAGAGTGCCGGCAGCGTTTCCGGGATTGATGCCGACACGCGCTGCCCGCATTCGGGACAGCGGCCTTCGACCGGCTGGCCACGAAGGTCGTAGCCGCAGCTCACGCAGACGATGCCAGCTTCGGCGACGCTCATGCCATTGCTTGTTCCAGAAGTCGGCGTTTCACGTCACATCGCTCAGCGACACGACCGACTTCGTCTCTGCCGACTTCGTCACTGCCGCGAGGACGCGTTGGGTCTCATAGGCGTCGGCGAAGTCCGGCAGCGGGACGACCGGGGCGTTGCCACTCAGCACCGCATTGATGTCCGCGGCCTGGTTGACGAACGAGTGCTCGTACCCGATGTGGTGCCCGACGGGCCAGTAGGCGGCGGCGTACGGGTGGCCGACGGAGCCGTCGCTGACACGGATCGTGCTCCAGCCCTGCTCGCCGTCGGGCAGCGTCGCGTCGTACCACTCCAGCTCACCCATGCGGGCGAAGTTCCAGCGGATCGCGCCCTTTTCGCCGTGGATTTCCAGGCGGTTGCCGTTCTTGTTGCCGGTGGAGAGACGCGTCGCTTCGAAGGTGGCGATGGCTCCGCCCGTCAGGCCGGCCGTGAAGATGACAGCGTCGTCGACGGTGCTCTTACCCATTTTGCTGCCGCCGGACGCACCCTTGCCGCTGATCTCGCCGCCGGCGTCGTCGGGGATGGGACGCTCTTCGATGAACGTCTTGAGCACCGCACCGCCGACGGTTTCGAACTCGAGGCCCGTGATGAAGCGGGCCGAGTCGATCGAGTGGGCACACAGGTCGCCCAGCGAGCCGCTGCCGGCGACGTCACCCTGGAATCGCCAGACGAGCGGCGCGTCCGGCCCGGCCCAGTCCTGCAGGTAGAAGCCGCGAACGTGATAGATCCGGCCGAGCTTGCCGGATGCAACAAGCTGATGGGCAAAGGCCATCGACGGGCAGCGGCGGTAGTTGTACCAGACGCTCGTGGTGCCCTTGGCACTCGCCGCGGCGTTGCGCATCTCGCGGGCGGCGTCGAGGGTGTTGGCCAGCGGCTTTTCGCACGCGACGTGCTTGCCGGCTTCGAGCGAGGCGATCGCCATGTCGCGGTGGACGTGGTTGGGCGTGCCGATGTCGACGAGTTCGATGTCTGGGTTCGCGACGGTCTCTTTCCAGTCGACGCTGGCGTTGTGCCAGCCCCAGCGCTGTCGGAAGGCCTCGAGGTCGTCGCGGTCGCGGCCGCAGATCGTGTGCATGTCGAACGGCCTGGCGAGGTCGAAGAATCTGCCGACCTGGCTGTAGGCGTTGGAGTGCGTTCGGCCCATGAACTTCTGGCCGATGAGGCAGACGTGAATCGGAGTATCCGGCATCGCCGCGTTATACCGCGGCGGTACGATGGGTGTCATGCCGATTCACGACTGGACACGGGTGGACGCGGGCGCGTGGCACGACTTCCACGTCGGTTGGATCGCTCTTCTTCGCACCCGGTTCAACGACGGCCTTCTTCCCGACGGCTACTACGCCATGGCCGAGAAGCGCTTCGAGTTGGGTGAGGGCGATGTCATTACGCTCGAGGAGGCGAGCCACGAGATCATGGGCGATGTCGACGACGGCGAGGGCGGTACTGCCGTGCTCGCCCGGCCGCGGCTCAGCGTCGAAATGGAGAGCTCGGAAGTCAGCGACTTCGAACCGCGTGGTCGAAGCATCGCGATCCGTCACGAAAGTGGCGATCGCCTCGTCGC
>JBCDKH010000185.1 GCA_038746835.1 Planctomycetota bacterium
ACGCCGTGGGTAGCGCGCCGCGTCCCCCCGGGACCGAACGCAGACCCGGGGTGACGCTTCGCTCTGCCCAGCGGCTTCGGGTCCTGAGTCGAAGGATTCCGTCGAGAAGACGGAGCTCGACAGATCACCACGCGACGTCGCTCACGCACCTGCGACGCGGGGCGTCATCAGGGGTTCGCTGTCGAGCACTTCCTGCATCGCGGCTTCGAGCATGCGTGCCTTGAGCGCAGCTGCCTCGGGATGGTCCCAGAGGTTCTTCCGCTCATCGGGGTCGGCGACGAGGTCATACAGCTCGCCGTACGACTCGCCCGCGTAGAGCGTGATCTTCGCCTCGGCGGTGACGAACGTTCGCAGGTGCACCTTGGTCGGCTGGTGGCGATTCTCGACGCGACACGTCGTGCGCGCGTCGCCTTGGCCGCGCCAGTTGGCGAGACGGCTCTTGCCCTGGAAGGCATGGTCCGCCGACATGCCGGCAGCGTCGACGAAGCTCGGGACCCAGTCGACCAGCGACTGCAAATCATCCGTCGTCTTCCCAGCCGGAATCTCGCCAGGCCAGCGTGCGATCATCGGGACACGGACGCCGTCCTCGTAGTGGAACGCCCCCTTGGCCGTCAGCGCCTTGTGGCCCACGTAGTGGCCGTGGTCGGTGCTGAAGACGACCAGCGTGTTGTCGGCTTGCCCGGTCGCGTCGAGGTGATCGAGGATCTTGCCGATCGCGTGATCGGTGAACGTCATCATACCGTAATAGACCGCCAAGTCCTTAGCGACCTGATCGCGATCGTCTGCTCGGTGCGCCTGGTAGCCGTGGTTGCTGTGGGGCGTTTCCTTCCACGGCGAGAAGTCCGGCTTCACCTCGCGCGTCAGCTTGTGCGTCGGCGGAAGGTCGTCGGTCGGGTAGTTCGACGGCTCCGGCGGCAGCGGCATGTCGGCCGGGTCGTACATCGAGTACCACGGATCGGGCACCACGTAAGGCGGATGCGGATCGAAGAAACTCGCCCACGTGAAGAAGGGCGTTCCCGAGTCAGCGCAACGCTTCACGTGCGCGTTGGTCTTTTCGGCGATCCAGTGGTTGTAGTGGTGCTCTTCGGGCAGATCCCACACCATGTTGCCGCGATACCGCGTCGCGCTGTCGGCACCGTCGGGCCCGGGCAGGTTGAAGTACTTCTGCCAGTCGGTCACGCCGCGTTCTTCGAGCCAGATCGCATAGTGCCCGCCCGCGTGCGCTTCGGCGGTGTGCATGCGGGCGGTGTCGACGCGATCGAAGCCGTACCACGGCTCGCCGTCGCCTTGCCCCAGCTGACGCCAGAAGTCGAGTTGCCGCAGCGTCGGCTGTGACTCGATGCTCCGACGGTCCGGCTCGTCCTTGAGCGGCTGAAAGTGGGCTTTGCCGATGAGGTGCGACTCGTAACCCGCTCGCCGCAACAGGTCACCCACGAACGGCCCGCCGCCTTCGTGCTTCTCTGGGATCTTGGTACCAATCGTCCAGCCGCCATGTCGGCTCGGGTACTGGCCCGTGATGAGCGTGCCGCGTGTCGGCGTGCAGAGCGGGTTCGGGCAGTACGCCCGATCAAACCGCGTGCCTTGCTTTGCCAGACGATCCAGGTTCGGCGTCTTGATCGCAGGATTGACACTGCCCAGCAGCGAGTAGTGCTGCTGGTCCGTCGTGATCATGAGGATGTTCGGGCGATCGCTCCGCGGCATGGGGCCGAGGCTAGCGACTTGGCCCACCGCTTACACCGTCGGCGGCAGGAGATCGTCTTCTGGACGCAACTCACGCTGGAACAACTGCCCTGGTTTCGGATCCGGTTGAGGAGCGTTTTCGATTGTCGCGTCCGGCTCGCCGGCCTCGGACATGCGGCGAAGCAAGGTCGCTTTCATCTCGTCGCAGATCGGTCGGTACACCGCACTGCCGGCCAGGTTCACAAGCTCGTACGGGTCGGCAACGAGGTCGTACAGATGACTCTCGACCAGCAACGTCGAGTAGCGGTCCTTCGAGTCAATGTCCGGCGACACCGCCGCGTACTTCCAGCACTTCGTGCGAACACACCGGCCGAACTGCGACTCGCTGATCTGGCTGAAGGCTTCGCTGGGCATGTCACCGAGCAGCGAATGGCCCTGCGCACCGTCGGGCGCATCCAGGCCAGCCGCATCACACAGCGTCGGCGCGAGATCCGTCAGCTGAAACGGCCGCTCGTCCCGACCGCCGCCGGTGAAGGGGCCGCCGAAGAACATGGTCGGGACGCGCAGGCTCACGTCGTGGCAGGACCGCTTGTACTCCGAGTTGCGCGTGCGGAAGTGGCAACCGTGATCGCTGGTAAAGACGACGGCCGTCGATTCGAGTAGATCAAGGCTGGCCAAGGCGTCCATCAGTCGGCCGAAGGCTTCGTCGAGACGTTTGATGCTGCCGAGGTAGCCGGGCAAGGATTGCTGGGCGTTCCCGCCGACCATGTGCTCGTAGAACGGATCGGCTCCCGGCAAACACGCCAAATCGGGCGGCGTCCAACGGCCGCGGTAGCGCTCTTCGTAGCCGAACGGCGCAGGATGCGCATCGCGATGGTTCTGCATGTGCGGCTCGAGGTGGCTGACCATGCAGCAGAACCGCTCGCCTCGATTGTGGCAGCCGTCGATGAAGCGGATCGTGGCATCGGTGAGGGCGTCGACGCGGTAGCCGGGCAGCTTGACGGGTCGCTGCTGTTCGTCGTGGACGAGTGCGTGGTAGCCGTCGGAGTTGGACTCGCTGGCGTTGTTGGCGAGCCAAGTCTGCCATCCGCCGCGCTCGGCCTCCGGCACGGCCTGCTCGGTGCCGAGGTGCCACTTGCCGAAGTAGCCGGTCGATCGTCCGCCGTCATTGAACCGCTTGGCGAGCGTGTCGGCTTCGACCGGCAACGGTCGGCCGTTGGTGTGGCAGCCATCGCCGATGGCGGTGGCGTATCGGCCGGTCTGCAGGCACGCCCGGGCCGGTCCGCAGACGGGTTGCGGTGTTGTCGCGTACGGGAGGTAGGTCCCGCGACTGGCCCAGTAATCGAAATTGGGCGTCAGATCGAGCGGGCAACCGGCAAGGCCCACCGTGTCCCAGCGTTGCTGATCCGTGAAGAAAACGACGACGTTGTCGACGGTGCCTGGCATGGCCGCAGCATGGTCCTGCGGCGGCGATGTCGCAAGCGGGGCAAGTGGCTCCAACTGGACTCGAACCAGTGACCTAGGGCTTATGAATCCCTCGCTCTAACCAACTGAGCTATGGAGCCGTCGTGGCCGCGATGATTGGCAGGCGGGGCGAGTCTGACAAGGCCAAAGAAAAACCGGCCACGTCCTCGTCGGGCGTGGCCGGTGGTGTTGAGCAAAGCGACTCGGCTCAGGCCGTCGCCGGCGTGCCGGCCAGGTCGTGGTAGGCCCGCATGCCGTGCTCGCCCATGTCGAGGCCTTCGATCTCCTCTTCCTCGCTAACACGAATGCCGCCGAGGACCTTGAGGATGCCGAAGATGACTAGTGCGATCAGGAAGGCGGTGACGCTGACGGCGATGGTGCCGATGATCTGAGCGACAAGGTCCTTCCCGCCGAAGATGCCGACGGCGACGGTGCCCCAGATGCCACAGACGCCGTGGACACTGATGGCACCGACCGGATCGTCGATGCCGATCTTGTCGAAGCCGTAAACGCTCAGAACGACGATCACACCCGCGATGCCGCCTACGACGATCGACCAGCCCGGGCTGATCGAGTCCGCACCGGCGGTGATGCCGACGAGGCCTGCGAGTAGACCATTGAGACCCATCGTCAGGTCCGGCTTGCCACCAATCGCCCACGACGTCAGCAGGGCGACCGCACCGCCAGCGACACCGGCGAGGGTGGTCGTCGTGAAGACGAGCGACGTGTTGACTTCGTCAGCCGACAGGACCGAGCCGCCATTGAAGCCGAACCAGCCAAGGAACAGCAGGAACACGCCGACATTCACGAGCGGGATGTTGTGCCCGGGAATGCCGCGGACTTCGCCATTCGGTCCATATTTTCCGATTCGCGGCCCGAGAAGCAGCACACCCGCGAGTGCACCGAAGCCGCCGAACGCGTGAACGACCGAACTTCCGGCGAAGTCGTAGAAGCCATCACCGATCGAACCGAGCCAGCCACCGCCCCAGTGCCAGCTACCGACGAACGGGTAACCGAAGCCGACGAAGACAACCGCGAACACCATGAAGGGTGCGAGCTTGATTCGCTCAGCAACCGCACCGGAGACAATCGTCGCTGCCGTCGCGGCGAACATTGCCTGGAAAATGAAGTCAGTGAAGATCGTGTACGAGCCGCCGTAGTACGTTGCCGTTTGGGCGCCGTCACCGGTCGGGTCGAGCCACGGTGCCGGGAAGGGCAATGCGATCACGCCCTCCCAGACCCAGCTTCCCGGGTAATGGGCGTTGAAGCCCCAAACCCAGTACAGCAGGATTCCCGAAGCGATGATCCAGAGGTTCTTCGTCAGAACGTTGACCGCGTTTTTCGCACGCGTCAGACCGCTCTCAACACAGCCGAAGCCGAGGTGCATGATGAACACGAGACCCGCCGCGATGAGCACCCAGATGTTGTTGCTCCGGTACTGACCCGACGAGACGAAGACGCTGTTGCCGTCATCATCTTCCCCTGCGTAGAGAGGTGTTGCCGCTCCTGCAGCCTTGAACGAAGTTGATGAGGTCCCGTCAGCTCCCAGTGTCATCGTGAAGACGGCAGCCACCTCTTCGGTCAGGCCGCCGGCATAGGTCTTGATGACCACGCCCTCAATGACGGCGGACTTCTCGCCCGTCTCCTCGTCTGCTTCTGCCTCCTCGACCGCTGCGGTGAGGGCTTCTATGTCGTAGTCGAAGGTCACCGCGACATCGCCGGTCCCCTCGACGACACTTGGCACGTCAGCTTCTGTCTCTTCTTGCGCCATCGCTGACGCTGGAACGGTGGCCACCGCTGCAAGAGCGAAAAGGACGGCGAGCAAGGGCGTGTAGAGGCCCGGCCGGAGGAGGCGGGGCAGGCAGGAAAGGGGGTCGAATTGCTGTGGCATCGGGTGCGGCTCTCTCAGAGGACTGTCGCCGCTCTATGCGGCGGGCGGGTCGCGATGCCGAAACACGGATCGCGAGTGAACAGCCAGATCGACCTGCAGCAGCAGGCCCATCGGCAGATCATCGAAAAGGTCAGAGTCGAGGAGGACTTTTGAGTAGGGAGGCCGACGTGGTGGATCGGCCGGTCACGCGGGAATGCGTCGCGTGGAGCGGGCGGTCTTGGCCAAGGGAACAGAGCCCTTGGCGAAGAGGCGTCGCAGGCGTTCTACCCGCGACGCCCCGTGGTTTTCAAGTCTGACTTGACGTCGGAACCAACGAATCAGAACTCGAAGTCGACGGAGAGTGCGCCGATGAAGCTCTCGGAGTCGCCACCGTTGGCTGCCTCGAGCCCGTCACTGCCCAGGAAGACCGCCTGGACCGAAGGCGTCAGCGACCACGAGCCGTACTGCGACGGGAACGGCAGCGGAATGCCAGCCGCGGCCGCGATGCTGAAGTAGCCGAAGAACTCGTTGTCGCCGGCCATGTCGACGTAGTAGTCGTCGACGCTGAAGCCAGCCACGACCGGGATGCTGATCGTGATCGGCTCACCAAAGCCATCGACCTCGATTTCCGTCGACGGCGTGGCACCGAGCTCGAGATAGATGCCCTCGTCCGGACCGAAGGCCGTGTTGTTGGTCTCGAAGAAGATGCCTGCACCGAGGCCGACGTCCACGCCGATCGCGTCCTCGTCTTCGCCGCTCACAGTGGAAACGGTGTACTCAACTGAGGCACCGATTTCCTCGACGGTGGCAAAGGAGTCGTTGGGCGACGTGTAGAACGTGTAGATGAGTGTCACATCAAACCCAGCAGCAGAGATGCCGAATCCGGTGTAGAGGTCACTCTCGTACCAGGCCGTCGGGCCGGCACCGTCGTCGTTGACGAACTCGCTGCCGAAGGAATTCCAGATGCCGACGAAAGTGCTCACAGAGAGCCCTTCTTCCTCAACGACGAGGACGGGCAGGCCGAGCTCCAGGTACGGCTGAATGATCAGGCCGCCGTTGAAGAAGCCGTCGTCGTTGGCCGCACCCTGGTCGATGCCGCGGAAGATGTACTCGCTGGTGAACGCGACGCCGCCTCCACCGAAGAAGCCGCCTTCATCGCCGTCGTCCATCCCTTCGGCATCGGTCATCGGATCGTCGAGCACGGCGACGACATCGGCGTCGCCGGATTCAACTTGGGCGAAGGTGGCTGGCGCGGCAACGAATGCCATCGCGGCCGCTGCGGCAAGCGCCCAGCGGCGGGACGTGAGCAGTGAGGTCTCGTCACGAACAGTCATTGGAATCTCCAAAGAGTGATTGGGTCAGCGGCCGAGCAAAGGTCAGAGTCGGACGGCTCGGTCGGGGGTCCAAGGGAAGGACCCGTGCGTGTGGCACCGCTTGGCAACGCATGTGCCAGCAGCGGCATCTTCCCTTGCCACAGCGGGAACGGACAGGTGTTGCCCGAGCCCGATGCCCGTCGTCCCATTGACGCGGCACGGCCGTTGTAGCGAAGGACTTAGCCTTTTGCTAACCGGAAATGCGAATCCAAGACGTCTGATAAACGGGGCAAAATGGACACGGTTTCCATTGATTCTCACTAACTTGTCCACGATCGCATCGCATCGACGTCGGCTTGCCTAGCGACGAAGCTGCTGCTGCTTCCGTGCGCGCTCGCTAGGCAGATTCGCCCGTTCAAATCGGCACGCAACGTTGCAAACCGGCTGCGTTCGTCGACGACGCGACGAATAGTGTCCATGCCGCACCATCGGCCGGCATCGCATGCAGATCCGCAACTTCTCCATCATCGCCCACATCGACCACGGCAAGAGCACGCTGTCGGACCGACTGCTCCAACGCGCCGGCGCCATCACCGAACGTGAGATGCGCGGCCAGATGCTCGACTCGATGGACCTCGAACGCGAACGCGGCATCACCATCAAGGCCTCGGCCGTCACCGTGAAGCACTGCCATCACGGTGAGGAGTTCATGCTGAACTTCATCGACACGCCCGGCCACGTCGACTTCCACTACGAGGTCCGCAAGGCGCTTCAGGCCTGTGAAGGCGCTCTGCTCGTCGTCGACTCGACCCAGGGCGTTCAGGCCCAGACCGTCGCCAACGCGTACGCGGCACTCGAGCAGGACCTGGAGATCATTCCGGTCATCAACAAGATCGACCTGCCCAGCAGCCAGCCGGAGCTGGTGGCCG
>JBCDKH010000186.1 GCA_038746835.1 Planctomycetota bacterium
CCGCATCACGTTTTCCAGGTCGGATACTATTCGCCTCAAGATAAGGGGTTCTATCCTATCAGGGACTTCGTATTTTCTGGTGCAATGCTATTCGATGACATAGTTCCAGCGGATGGCTTGAATCATCCGATACTTGGGTCTGGTTATAAATTTACCGTCAAGTGTGAGGTAGTGCCTCGGATCGAATATATTCTTTTGCATCAAGACGATCCGGAATCGTACTCACTTGCGACTGGTATAGTGCTGGATGATTGGCGGATAGTGTTTATCGTGTCACGTCCAACTGAGGATTTTTCTTTGCCAGAGAACATTGACCGTGCTGTTCGTCTGGTAGACGAGACGAGCTTTAACCTCGTGCGTGTGATGACGACAGGTGCTCTACGGGGCCAAGTGGTGGACCTGTTAGAGAGTGCGGACGCCGGTTCAGAATATGCTATAGGGGTTGCTATCGGCGAAGGGGATGCGTTGTCCGCTGATCCTGCTGTCCCTCCAGAATGAGATGAAGAATACCCTTATTTGTCGTGCAGTCATTGGCGCACTCTTTCTGTGGTTGCCCAGTGTCGTCTGTGTTGCTGATCCTGCCGGGTTAGAGTGTGGGCAGGCTCAGCTGATTGATCGTTCGGGTGTCGTCTACATGGCGCTGATTGGAATCGAGGCTGGTAATCGGGTCGTTGCCGTCGGTGAGCTTTCAGAGGACCGAGAGACCTTTCGGCCGTGGAAGGATGTTCTACTTGCTGAGAACGCTCTGAATAAGGGCGTGTACCCTTGGGATTCACCGTGGTACGTTCATCCGCGTAGTGCCTTCTTATTGGGCAATCCTATCCGGCCGTTGCCACAAGTTCTTGTATTCGAGAAAGATGGCGAAGAGGTAGACGTTCGGATCGGGTTTTCTGATCCGAATACATCCCGTTACTTCATTTTCACTGGCGTTGAGTTGAAGGCTACCAGTGACTTGTCAGACATCGAGAAGCATATGATCGTCACTCCTGTGTCAGGGAGATTCAATTTTGTGTTTGTCGACGTACCTGCTTTTCTCGTGGACGAACTCGAAGATTATAACTTTCTTGTTATGGACGAGCGCATCCGGCGGAGAACTATGTCAATCACGATCAGTCCGGTGGCTCCTCGTGGCGATGACAACTGATCATGCGTCAGCTCGACGATGCTAGCGTGCGCCTTGTCCAGATGCGGGTTTGGACCGCTTCGATGCCAGAGATGCTCGTGAGGACCTTTGGGGCAAAGCTAAGACGGTGATCACGGGGAACATTCCTCGACGTGAGACTACGCTCCCCGCCGGACGCTCCGATTACTTCGGACACGATTGTCGAGCCACCGACTGCTCTGGAATCGCGGCGACGAGTCGCTCGGCGACTTCGACGGTATCCGGGCCGGCAGTTGCCAGGACGGCGGGGCGGCCTTGCCTTCAGCGGCGGTGCGAATTGACGACGTGACCGACAGTCTCAGTGCGATGTGGTTCGAGCGCCGGCCTGGGCCGCGGCAGACATCGAACCAAGCTCGGCCGTTAAGGCGATCAGCCAGGCTCGGCTCCAGGCGCCGTGGCCGCGGTTGCGGCCGGTGTCGATGAGGCGGATTTCGATGAGGTGTTCGTCCAGAAAATCGTCCGGAAGGTCGATCGTCTGCCGATCCATGTGCTGGCCGAGGTGGTTGTTGAAGACCTCGGCGACCTCGATGGCACCGTGCGGACGGAGGTGGCCGTGGTTGTAGTCGCGAATGTTGACGCCTGCGCTGAAGGCGACGTGGGCCCGAGCGCCGTCGGAGCCGATGAACTCCATCGCGACAGCACTCTGCCCTTGTGGCATCGACCAGAACGTTTGCATGATCGTGTGGACGGCGTCGACGTTGGGAAGGTCGGTCTTGATGACGAGCGTCCGAGGCTTCCTGCCATCGCCGTAGCGGGCGTTGGCGTAGTAGCCGTTCCATCCGTAGGTGATCTCGCCTGACTCGGCGGTGCCGCCCAGCACGAAGGGCACACCGCCGAGGTCGTGGCGGCCGGGGCGTGGGAAGGTGGCACTGTTGTGGAAGCCGCCGAACCGGTCTTTTCGATCGAGGTAGATGTTCATCTCGTCGGCAAAGTCGATCGGGACGAATCGTTCAGACTCGTGCGACGTGCCCGCCGGCTGCGCGGCAGTTGTGGTCAGGAGGACAATCGTGGCGAGGGTGGGGAGGAGCATGGCGTTGCCTCGAGAAAGGGGGAGGGACAGGCGCGTCATGAGGCTCTTCCCGAAGACGCGAACGCATCAAGATCGCAACCCGCCAGTCGACGGACGCAACAAAACTCAGGCGTCGTGATTTGGTTCCCGCAGGTCGTTCAGAGGATCGACTGCTCGGGAATCGCCGCGACGACACGTTCGGCGACCTCGACAGCTTCCAGGCCCGCGGACGCGGGCACGGCGGGTTCGGCCTTGCCCTCGGCGGCGTCGCAGAAGGCTTCGAGCTGGGCACGCAGTGGCTCGACGTCGTCGATGGTCAGCTGCTCGATGGCCAGCAGTGACTTGTAGTCCAGCCCGGCCATGTCGGTGATTTCGCCGGTGCGGATCTTGCCGACGGTCTCGCGGAGGAGGTCGACGTTGCCGGTCCGGCGGACGATCATGCCGGTCTTTTTCTGGTAGTCGAGCGAGACATACGCCTCGGGGCTGAAGACGCGCAGGCGACGCTCGACCTTCAGGGCGAGCCGGCTGGCGGTTAGGCTGGCGACGCAGCCGTTGTCGAAGGTGAGGCGGGCGTTGCAGACGTCCTCGGCCGGGCGATCGACCCCGCCGCCGCCGACGCTGACACCCTGGGCGTCGACGTGGACCACCTTGCCGCGGGCCATGCTCAGGACGATGTCGATGTCGTGGATCATGACGTCCAGCACCACGCCGACGTCGATGCTGCGAAAGGGGAACGGCGAGATGCGGACGACCTCGATGTACCGCGGCTCCACGCCGAGGCTCGCCAGCGACCGCACGGCCGGGTTGAACCGCTCGATGTGCCCGACCTGCACGACGGCCCCGTGCTTGTCGGCCAAGTCGACGATCTGCCGGGCAGTCGCGACGTCGCCGGCGAGGGGTTTTTCGATGAGACACGCGACGCCCGCTTCCAGGAGCGGGCGGGCGACGTCGAGGTGATGCGTCGTCGGAACGGCGATGGTGACGGCCTTCACGCCGGCGTCGAGGACGGCTTCGGGCGTGTCGAAGTCGGTGGTGCCGTAGTCGTCCGCGGTGCCCTTGGCGGCTTCGGCATTGGCGTCGAACACGCCGACGAGCTTGACGCGTGGCATCTCGCTGTAGACGCGTGCGTGCAGTCGGCCCATCCGACCACAACCGACGACGGCGACAGGCAGGGGCTCGTTGTTGGAGTCGCTCACGCCATCAGCATACGAAGCGATCCTCGTCATCCCGAGCGAAGCCGAGGGACCTCGTCCGATTCCGGGTCACACGCCCAGGCGAGGTCCTTCGACTCGTTGCGCTCGCTCAGGATGACGAAGATGAGTTCGAAAAGAACGCCCCGGCTGCTTGGACGTCGGCTTGGGTGAGTTCGTGGCCGGCGGGTTGGAAGGTGGTCGTGATGTCGGCACCGGCGGTCTTGAGGAGCGTTGCGAGGGCTTCGACGTGGTCGGGCGGGGCGATGGGGTCGCGTTGGCCGGCGAGGAGGAGGATGCGCTTGCCCGACAGGGCGGGGAGCGGGTCGGGCGTCAGCGGGATCATCGGGCGAAGCAGGACGAGCGAGCGGAGCGACTCGGGTCGCAGCAGCAGAACGGCCGAGGCAATGTTGGCGCCGTTGCTGTAGCCGATGGCGTCGACGGCGGAGGCGTCGAAGTCGTAGCGGTCGGCCTGTGTCGCTAGCCACGTTGCCAGGGCGTTGGCCTCGCGAACGATGGAGGCCTCGTCGAAGACGCCTTCGCGGAGGCGGCGGAAGAACCGAGGCATGCCGTTCTCGTCGACCCGGCCGCGAGGTGAGAGGATCGATGCGTTTGGCGAGGCTTGTCTGGCGAGCGGGATCAGGTCGTTCTCGTCGCCGCCCGTGCCGTGGAGGGCAAGGAGGACGCGGTCGCTGTCGTCGGCCGGTTCCCAACGGTGGACGAAGACCGGGCCGTCGGTTGCCGGCAGGAGTGGTCGGATGCCTTTTTCAATCGCTGCGCGATTCGACTCGTATTGCGGCGGGAGTTTGAGGGCTTCGCCGAGCGAGTCGCGTGGCTCGTCGGCGTCGAATCCGGGCGGGTCGGTGGCGAGTTCGAACAGCACGCCGCCCGGCTCGCGGAAGTAGACGCTGTGGAAGTACTGCCGGTCGATGACGGGCGTCGGCTGCAGGCCCATGCCGACGACCTTCAGCCGAACCGCCAACTCGTCGTCGTCATCTCCGACGCGGAAGGCGACGTGGTGGATGGTGCCGGCGCCGCCGACGCCGGCCGAGGCGGAGCCGACTTCGACGAGGTCGACGTACTTGCCGAGTGCGGCGTCGGCGGTCAGTCGCAGGCCGTCGCCGGTGTAGCCGAGCTGGTGGAGGACCTGGCGTGTCGCGTCGGCGGTCGGCACGGCGAGCGTGACCGAGTGGACGCCGAGGATCGCGTGGTCGGCCGGCACGGTCCCGCCGCCCCAGCCGGTGGTGTCGGTCTCGACGCCGACGAGTTCGACCGGCAGGCCGTCGGGGTCGACGAAGGCGAGTCGGGCGTCGCCGTGGAGTTCGATATCGGTGACGACGATGCCGGCCTCGTCGAGTCGCGCCCGCCACCAGTCGAGCGACGCCTGCGGCACCGCCAGCACGACGGCCGTCGCCATGCCCCGGCCGACGCGACCTTGTCGGGCCCCGGCGTACGGGAAGAACGTCAGAATGGCCCCCGGCGAGCCGACCTCATCACCGTAGTAGAGGTGATAGGTCTCGGGGTCGTCGAAGTTGACGGTTTTCTTGACCGCCCGAAGCCCCAGCAGCCCCGCCCAGAAGTCGCGATTGGCCTGGGCGTCGGAGCTGATGGCGGTGATGTGGTGGATTCCGGTCGCGGGCATGCACAACGTTAGAACCGGCGGTCAAGTGGCTACGGTGCCGGCATGGAGCAAGCACCGCCGAAGATCGTGGTTCTGGACGGCGTCACAACGAATCCGGGCGACGTCGACTGGTCGCCGTTGGAGGCGGTCGGCGATGTGACGATCAACGACCGATCCACGCCCGACCAGGCCGAGGAGCGGGCCGCGACAGCGACGGCGGTGATGACCAACAAGGTGCCCGTCGGCGAGGACCTGCTGGCACAGTGCCCGTCGATCGTCTACGCCGGCGTGCTCGCGACGGGGTTCAACCAGATCGATCTGGACGCCTGCCGACGACGCGGCGTCACGGTGACCAACATCCCGGCGTACTCGACCGAATCGACGGCCCAGCACGCGTTCGCGTTGCTGCTGGAGCTGACGAATCGCACCGGACGCATTGCGGCCAACTCGGCCGAGCGGTGGCCGGCGTCGAAGGACTTCAGCTACACGGAAGGGGCGATGACGGAACTGGACGGGCTGACGTGCGGCGTCGTCGGATTCGGCGCGATCGGGAAGGCGTTCTGCCGACGGGCCAGGGCGTTCGGCATGAAGGTCGTCGCCCACACCGCCGACCCGGCCAAGCACGAGGCGGCGGCGAACGAGATCGGCGTGACGTTCGTCTCGCTCGACGAATTGCTGTCGACCAGCGATGCGATCAGCCTCCACTGTCCGCTGACGGACGACACCAAAGGCCTCATCGGTGGCGGGAACATCGGCAAGCTGAAGAAGGGCGTGCTTCTTGTAAACACCGGTCGCGGGCCGTTGCTCGACGAGGCAGACGTGGCCGAGGCGTTGCGGGACGGCACGATCGCGCAGGCCGGTGTGGACGTGCTGTCGACCGAACCGCCGTCGAAGGACAATCCCCTGCTGTCGGCCCCAAACATCGTCGTCACGCCGCACGTCGCTTGGGCGACGCGTGCCGCGCGGCTTCGGCTCATCGACATCGCGGCCGACAACGTCCGCAGCTTTTTCGCCGGCGAGCCGAAGAACGTCGTGTCGTAGTCTGCCCGTCCAGTGAGCGCGATTTCGACGGAGAATGTGAACGTTCTGGGGTTCGCCCCGCTGCGCAGCCCGGCCGAGCTGTCGAAGGCGGTGCCGGCGTCGGACGAGGTGCGGCGGCAGGTGCTGGAGAGCCGGACGGAGATCGCGCGGGTCTTGTCGGGCGAGGACGATCGGCTCCTGGCGATCGTGGGGCCTTGCAGCGTTCATGATGTCGCCGCGGCCGGGGAGTTTGCCGAGAGGCTCGCTGCACTGGCCGCTGAACTGAAGGAGCGGGTGCGGGTGGTGATGCGGGTCTACTTCGAGAAGCCGCGGACGACGACTGGATGGAAAGGGCTCATCAACGATCCGTTCCTCTACAGCGATCGCGAGTTCGACATGGACACGGGGTTGCGGATCGCGCGGGAGCTGCTGTTGAAAGTGGCCGAGCATGGGCTGCCGGCGGCGACGGAGTTTTTGGACCCGTTCACGCCGCAGTACCTCGATGATCTGGTCAGCTGGGCGGCCATCGGGGCGCGGACCACCGAAAGTCAGACGCACCGCCAGATGGCCAGCGGGTTGTCGATGCCGGTGGGCTTCAAGAACGCGACGACTGGCGACGTGCAGGTCGCGCTGGACGCGATGAAGGCGGCGGGTGGTCGGCACCACTTCCTCGGCATCGACGACGACGGCCGGGCCGCGATCGTGCGGACGCGGGGCAACCCGACGAGCCACGTCATCTTGCGTGGCGGGAACAAGCGGTCGAACTTCGCGGCCGAGGACGTCGCCGACGCGGCCGAGCGACTCCGGTCGGCCGGTTTGCCGCCTCGACTGATGGTCGATTGCTCGCACGCGAACTCGCACAAGAAGCACGAGCAGCAGGAGGTGGCGTTCCGAAGCGTGGTCGAGCAGCGGCAGGCAGGCGACTCGCCGGTGATCGGCGTGATGATCGAGGCCAACCTGAACGCGGGTCGCCAGAACCTCCCCGACGACCCGGCCTCGCGAGCTGATCTCCGCTACGGCGTCAGCGTGACCGATGCCTGTGTCGCGTTCGACGAGCTAGCGGCGATGCTGCGGTCGGTGGGCTGACCGTGCGTCCTGGGGATCATGAGATGAATCGGCGCCCGCTCCCGACTTACAGGTTAAGCATCGACTGCATCTTGACGCCGAGGGTTGAGCGAAGCGATGCCCCGGAGCGACTTCCCGAACAGGCTTCGTACACAGTCCGCTCCGGGGCATCGCTTCGCTC
>JBCDKH010000187.1 GCA_038746835.1 Planctomycetota bacterium
GGCGGCTCCAGCCCGTACAACCGCGGCCAGCCGCGAGGGATCGTGTCAAGCGCCAACGTCGACCCGAGCACGGCCGAATGCCTCATCGCCGTCTGCCGCAAGCGATGATGCAGGCGCCGGCAGCAAGGACAGACACCATTGAAGATGAAGCTCTGTGGACAGCGGTACGGCAGGCAACGTCAAGTGAGCTGGTCGAAATGCCATGCATCGGCGTCGCGATTCGGCAGAGTCTCTCGCACCGTGTCTCTCGCCTGCCGCGAGGGGCGAACCAAGAGGCGACGCGAGATAAACTCGATGCGGCGACTCGGTCGCTCGTCGATGTCAAGGCCAGCGACGGCGTCTCCGCCCGTCGTAGGCAATGGGCGCGGGTACGGTCGAGGGGGCGGGCGGCGGTTGGGATGGCGCGGCGTCGGTTGCACGACGTCGTGGCGGGGCCGGCCGAAATCCTAATGCCGGCCAAGAACCCGAGATTGGTACGGTCGCTGGCGGCGGTCCATGAGACGGGGCTGCGTGTTCGCGACTGGATGGAGCCCGCGCGGCTGACGGATGATGATGTCGCCGCTGCCAGAGCTTCAATCGCTGCGACCGTTCAGTCTTTGGAGTCGAACCTGAATGTCGAGTTGCCCGACATCGATAAGCAGGAACTGGCGGCAGAGGCCGTGAACTCGGCGTTGGCATTTCGGCGAGCGGAGGCAACGCTCAGTCGATTCCGACCGCGTCTGATCGTGTGCTGGGCGGACACCCACACGCCGTACCTGGAAGCCGTCATGGCCGGTCGCGCGTCGGGCGTCCCGTCTCTCGTGATTCAGCACGGCCTCGACTGCGAGCGATACACGCTCGACGACTGCCACGCGGACTACGTCGCCGTCTGGGGCCCGGCCCGCCGGGAGCGTTTCGAGCGCGAGTCTCGTCGGCAGCCGACGGAGATTCGCGTGATCGGCTGTCCCGAGTGGGACGCCAAACGGGTCTCGGAGCCACGCGAGCCAAAGCCAGCCCGACGATGGCTTTGGGTGACGCGGCCGCACGCCTCGTACAAGTGCTACATGCCTTCTCGCGTACCAGAGGAGGGACTCCACATCGCTCGAGTTCTGCTCGAGTCCCTCGCAGCGACCGTGGACGCTCGGCTCGTGATCAAACCGCACCCGAACGATTACGCGAAGCTGTACGAGGGTATGGCTGGGGAGATGAGCCTTCAGGCTCGGGTAGAAGTTAGCCGCGATAACCTCGAACAACATCTGTCGTGGTGTGACTTGATGATCTCAGAGGATTCGACGGCAGGATTGGAAGGATTAATCGCTGGAAAACCGTTGATTCACGCTCATTTTGCCTCATCTCCGCCCGTGCTTCCATTCGTCGCATATGGCGCAGCAGCGTCGGGATTTGATGCCGAGAGTCTCAAGGCGGCGATTGGCGTCGCTGCTGCAGGGAAGATGCAGCAGTCGCATCTGGGGCGGCTTCGATTTATCGATGACTCCGCAGGGCCAATGGACGGACAAGCGGGTGGAAGACTGACCGCATTGATCCGCGAACTTGCTGGCAGTGATGTCTGTCCGGATGTATCGGCTGGCGGCCACATGGCCTGATGTGCGATGAATCAAATCAGAAGATCAAGAGCGGACGCGTAGAGGTCGCTCTGATCGCCGATCGGAAGGCGCTGCTGCCACTTGCGGTGGTCGTGGCGGGTGTCATGCGTCACGTCGGGCAGCGTGCGGTTCGGTTTCACATTCTCAGCCCCGGGCTCGACGGACGCGATCGGGCTGGCATCGAGCGGCTTGCCGTGAGGGAAGGCAACGGCACGCTCGCGTGGCTCGACACCCGCGAGGCCCAACGCATGATCGCGGAACTGCCGCAGGTGGCCCACGTGCCGCCGATCAGTTACACGCGGCTCTTGCTGCCGACGCTGGTTCCGGACGTCGAGCGTTTGCTCTACCTCGATGTCGATTTGGTCGTCAAGGCCGACATCGGCGTCCTCTGGGATCTCGGGACGGACGGCCGTGCGATCGCGGCGGTTGCGGATCCCGGCATGCCGATGCTCGGGTCTCCTAACTGCGTGCACTATGCCGTCGAAGAGTTGGAAGACCCTGACGCGCGTCCGTTCAACGCGGGTGTGATGCTGATGGACCTCACCATCTGGCGCTCGGAAAATCTCGCCGCAGAGGTACTTGCGTTCTTGCGGCGCTGGATGAACTGTCTGACCTGGGCCGACCAGGACGGCCTCAACGTCGTGTTGGAGAAGCGATGGGCGGAGCGCGAGCTGATGTGGAACGTGCCGGTCCCGCTCCTGTACGGCGGCAACCCCGCCCAGCTCCCGGAAGTGTCGGCATTCGACACTCGGCCCCACTTCGCCAAGCCCGCCATTTACCATCTCGCAGGTGGCAACAAGCCTTGGAACAGCGGCCCCAACCACACCTTTCGGCAAGCGTGGCTTCGCGAGCTTCGATCGAGCGGCTTTCACTCCGACGTTTCATGGCAGGCGTGGCGCGCCGGCGATGAAGCGCGTGCGTTGACCTTCACAGTAAGGAATCGGCTTCGAAACTGGCGGCGACCTGCCCGTCGCGCAGAGGAGGTTCCGTGACTGCCGACCCGTCTGCAACAGGAGGCCACGCAGCGGCAGACGAGGTTCATGTCGCGTTCGGTACCGATGACGGAGCTGCACTGCCATTGGCCGTGACGCTGTCATCGCTCGGCAGATCGACGACCCGGCGTGTCACCGCCCATGTGCTCACGCACTCCCTGACCGGCCGTCACCGTCGTCGCCTGGAACGCGTCGGTTCGTCGGTGGGTGTGCAGGTTCGGATTCACGACGTCGACGAGTCGGCCTTCGATGGCTTTCCGACTTCGTTCCAGTGGTCACTTGGAACGTACTTGCGTCTCGTGGTTGGCGAAGCGCTACCCCAAGCACTCGAACGGGTCGTTTATCTCGATGCGGACCTCTTGGTTCGTCGAGACATCGGAGCGCTCTACGACCTCGCCCTGAACGGGCATCCAGTGGCGGCTCTTACGACCAGTCGAGACCCACAGACGGTCGACCGGTATCTCGACTACTGCCGCGACGAGCGGCCTCCCAGCGTCGCAATGTTCAACGCGGGCGTGATGCTCGTAGACCTGCGCCTCTGGCGCGCGAGCGAGTCGGGACAGGAGGCAGCAGCCTTCCTGCGGCGACATCGCGATAGCGTTCGCCAAGTCGATCAAGACGCGCTGAACGCTCTGTTCGGTCATGATTTCGAGCCCCTGAACGCATCGTGGAACGTGATGCTCGGGAGAACGAAGAATCCGAATCTCTTCCCGAGTCAGAAGTTGATTGATGTCACCTTGCCATTTCACCAGGCCTCACTGGACCAACCTGCGATTTATCACTTCGTTACCTCTTTCAAGCCGTGGTCCAAAGACGGCCTGAGGCATCGGTTCGGTGGGCAGTGGCATGCGGAGTTGCGACGAAGCGGATGGTTCGATTCGTCGATGGAAGTGGCGGCGTGGTACGCGCGTTGGTTTTCAGCCAACGCGATCCGAATGACGAGGGATCTTCCGATGGGGCTGCTTCGCAGGGTGCGTGGCCGCCCGCGGTATCGTCCGGGTGGTTGGATGGAGCTGAAGACCGAGGGCACGGCCTGAAGCGGCAGCGATCGGCATGTTGATCACCGTCGTCATCCCGACATTTCGTAGACCTAGCGACCTGCGTCGTTGTCTAGACGCACTAGCGGAGCAGTCGCGCGGAGCGGACGAGGTACTCGTCGTGTCTCGACCAGAAGATCGCGACGGAATCGCGGTCGCGCAGTGCGCTTCCAACAAGTTGCCGCTGCGACGAGTCGAGGTTGATCGTCCGGGACTCGTTCACGCGCTGCAAGTTGGACTCGATTCCGCTCGAGGTGACGTGGTCGCCTTCACCGACGACGATTCGGTCGCGCGATCTGATTGGCTTGAGCGGATCGAGTCGCACTTTGACTCCTCTCCGAGGATCGTCGGGGTCGGCGGGCGTGACTGGGTTCATGAACTCGGGACCACGCTCAACGGCTCTAACGAGGACGTGGGCCGCTTGACGTGGTACGGGCGAATGATTGGCAATCACCATCTCGGTGTCGGAGTTGCACGAGATGTCGACGCACTCAAGGGCGTGAACATGGCTTACCGACGAGGGCCTCTGCTGGAGCTCGGGTTCGACCGACGACTGCGGGGCCAGGGAGCACAAGTGGCGAACGAAATCGCCGTTGGTCTGCCATTGCGCAAGGCCGGCTGGCGACTCGTGTACGACCCGCTCGTGGCGGTCGACCACTTTCCAAGCGTTCGCACTGCTGGTGACCACCGCCAGCGTCCACGTGCACGTGAGTTGAGTGACGCTGCCTTCAACGAAGCACTTCCAATTCTTGAGTACCTGCCACTTCCGCAGCGGCCACTTTTTCTGTTCTGGGCGATTCTCGTCGGAACCAGACGCTATTTCGGACTCGCACAAGCCATCCGATTCACGCCGAAACTCGGACTGTCCGCGTGGGCGCAGTTCGTTGCAACGGCCTCCGGTCGGATCGCCGCTACGAAGGGCTGATGAGCCTCCCGCTACCCAACGTTCTGGTAATCGGTGCCGCCTAGGCCGGCACGACAAGCCTGTGCCGCTATCTCGACTAACACTCGAAAGTGTCTGTCTCCGACCAAGGAGGTTCACTATTTCAGAAATGCTGACGTGTATCGCCGCGGGCTCGACTTAATCGAATCACGTTTTTCACACATTAGTACGGTGAGCCGTTCATAATTGAGGGCACGCCGGATTACTCAGCCATCAAAGTCTAACGCGAAGTCATCAGGTACATCGCAAGTCACGTCGGCCAGCCCAAATACATCTACATGGTCCGCCACCCACCCAGGCGGATGGAGTCGTTCGACTCACACGAGCAGCACAACGGCGACGACCTGCCGTTTCGTCGTTGGATGGGCCGCAAACGTGCGATGCAGGTCGACGCGAGTCGGCACCTGACGCAGCTCCGAACGTGGCGAGCGGCGATCGGAGCTGACAAGGTCAAGGTGATCGTCTCTGATTCCTTCGCACAAAACGCACCTTCCCCAAACGGGACGTGTTCTATTTCTTCGGTGCCACCTCCGGCGCGGGCCTGAACCTGACGCCGACCAACGACCCAGCGAAGCATCGCCAAGATATGGCAGCGATAACGGCGATCCGCCCCAGGCCGGGTCTAATGAAGGCCGCCGCACGACGCGTGACCCGACGTGCCGTCCTGTGGGTTTTGAACTGAAGATAAAGCACTCCCTTCAATGCGTGGTTGTCAGCCCCTTCGGCGAGCAAGCCGGCGGGGCGGAGCTGTCGCTCGTGCACCTGCTCTCCGGCGGCAGCATGAACGGCGTCACATGGTCCCTCGCAGTGCCCTGCGATGGTGGCATCGCGTCGGCGGCGCGGGCGGGCGGCGTCGAAGTGGAAATCGTGAACGAGGCTCGCGTCCGGCAGGTCGCGCGGTTCTGTCGCGGCATCAACAGGATCCGACGACTTAGCCGGCGGGTTAGGGCTGACCTGATCCTCAGCTGGATGCCGCACAGCCACTGGTGGGGCATGCCGGCCGGAAAGCTCGCCGGCGTTCCGACCGCGTGGTTCCAGAAGGACCGGGCGCTGCCGGATCGCCGGACGACGCGGTGGACAGCGTCGCTTCCCTGTCGGGCGATCCTGGCCAACAGCCTCTATACCGCCCGGCTTCAGTCGAAGATGTCGCCGAAGCGGCCCATACATGTCGTCCCCTCCGGCGTCGACATCGAACGATTCGATCCTGATCGACTTCCGTCGCCTCGCGACTGCCGGCGTGAGTTAGGGCTTCCGCCGGACGGCCCGCTCATCGGCATCGTCGGCCGGCTCCAAGCTTGGAAGGGGATCGAAACAGTCATCCGGGCACTGGCACTGGTTCGCCAGACGCACGCCGCGGCGCGACTTGTGATCGTAGGCGGGCCGCACGGGTCGGAGCCAGACCACCCTGCCGAACTCCGGTCCATCGCGAGCGAGGTGGGGGTTCTGGACCGATTGACCTTCACCGGTGCCGTGCCCCACGATGATGTGCCACATTACATGCAGGCGTGCGACGTTCTGGTGCACGCCAGCCGGTTGGAGCCGTTCGGTATCGTCGTCGTCGAAGCGTTGGCACTAGGCAAGCCGCTCGTCGCAGCCAACAGCGGCGGCCCGCGCCACACGGTCACCGACGGCGTTGACGGGCTTCTCGCACCATTTGCCGATCACGATGCACTCGCCCGGCAGCTGAGCAGGTTGCTCAACGGCGGGCCGGAGGTGGAGGCGGTTGGGCGTCGTGCCCGCGAGACGGCGGCGGCTTACAGCGTCGACGTCTTTCGCCAACGTATGGCCGCCGCCGTTCACGACATCGTCGAGGCTCGACCGGCTGGCATCTGGATGGACGGGCGTCTGATCGAACCTGATCGCGTGGAACTTTGACTGACACGTTCATCAACGACGGCGGGCACCTGATGCGGGCCAGGCTTCGCCCGAGAATGGCCACAAGACCACCCGTCCCCTTGCGGATAGTACCCTTCCGCCCCGATGTTTCCCTCGTCGGCGGGCTCTCGATGCTCGCATTGGCGGGCGTAGCGGGATGGATTGTGCTGGATGTCGCTCGGCCGTTCGACGCGGTCGTGGCGGCATTGATGTACGTCGTGGCACTCTTGGTCGCAGCCAATCACCCGACGGCCGTGGTCCCGCTGCTGATCGGCTACATGATCTTCAACCGGGAGATTCGCCGATTTCTCGATTGGGGCTTCGGCGAGTTCTCAACGCTCCCGCCAACGTCGATGGTCGTGCCAGCCGTGGCTGTGTCCCTTGCGATTCTCGCGATTCGCGATTGGACGCGGCTCCCTCGGCTCCCTCGGCGTGGCGTGACGCTCGTCCTTGCGGCGCTCGGCTACGGGCTCGTCATGGGTGCTTTCTCGGGTCGACTTGTCGGTGCGGTTTTCGAACTGCTCGGTTGGTTGTCGCCGGTAGCACTTTTCATCTACGTCCTTCGCCTTGGCGTGAGCGTGGAAGTCTTGAGGCGTTGGCTCGTCGTCATCGCGGTGATGACTGCGGTTGCCGGGGCCTATGGGTGGGTGCAGTGGTCGCTGATGCCGCCGTGGTCTTCCTACTGGATCGTCA